>SKMG01000388.1 GCA_007121175.1 Trueperaceae bacterium
CGACGACGTCGCCGACGACGTCCAGCGCCTCATCGAGGCTCTGCGCCGGCCGCTCCATCTCTCACGCAACAAGAGCGCCGCGATGTACCTGCCGAACGGGGCCGACAAGGGCGCGGGCCTGGCGGCCGTCCTCGAGTATCTCGGCATCGGTCCCGATGCCGTGGTCGGGTTCGGCGACGCCGAGAACGATCTCGCGTTCCTGCGGCTCTCCGGGATCTCCGTAGCCGTCGCCAGCGTGCACGCGAGCGTCAAGGAGCAGGTCGACGTGGTGACCGACGAGGCGGCCGGCGACGGTGTGGCGGCCTTCATCAACGGGCATGCACGCGGCCGGAGCCGCGTGCACGCACTCACCCCTCGTCGCCCGACAACAGCAGCGACGATGAGGCCGAGCGGTCTTTCGGCTTGAGGGTGACCATCAGGTAGACGGCACAGAGCGTACAGACGATCGCGAGAAGGAGGTTCATCGCGTTCCTTTCTCGATGCGATGGGCGAGTGTGAGCACCCAGCCTGCCGTTCCCCCTGGAAGCGGGGTCGGTTCTCGCTGCCGGCGCGGCGGTCTCGGGCGCCTCGCTGTGAGGCAGCCGCCTGGCAGCCATCGATCGGGTTGCACGGTAGCCGACGGCGACTGACGGAACACTGACCCGGCCTCGGTCGAGCCGCTCCGCTTCCACGCCTCGTGCGCCGCCGGGAGGGGTGGCGACCTACGACGAACGAGCGTCGCTGCAGCGTGACCGGCGCTTCCGCTCCACCGGCCTCTCGATCGCGGATGCCGACGCCTTGGTGCGGCACCTCGTCGCGTTCGCCGAGCTGCGGCGCCTGGACGCGCCTTCGTTCTCTTGGTGGTGTCCGTGCGTTACCGCCTTGCGCCGGAGCATCCGTTCCCGGCGGCGCTCGACGACGCGCAACCAGCGGCCCAACTCCTCGTGTACCCGATGCTGGACGATCGCAAGGCGGCCCGCCGACGAGAGCCGCTCGTACGCCCAGCGGCTCGAGCGCTCTGGGGTGCCGGTCGCGCTGCTCGAGGTTGCTGGCGCGCCGCAGCAGCCAGGCCCTTCTCCGCTCTCTCGTCTAGGTCGCCGCCATACCGGCGCATGCTCGACGTTCCAGCGCCACCGCGCCCTGGCGGCGAGCGATCTCGCGAGCTGTCAACAGGCAGGCGTGCGCGGCCCTGAGCCTCGGCTCGCGCTGTGCTCGCGCACCTAGATGTCCAGCGGCGCCATGGAGGCCGGCACTGCTACGCAGCAGCTCGCCCTTGACGCGCCAGGTCTCGGCCTGAAACCACACCTCGCCGCTGCGCGTCGCGGCCCTGATGGACTCGTCGGCCGCGGCCAGGCCGGCCACCACGTCTCCGACGTCGCAGCAGGCCTGCGCCAGGCACCCGAGGAGGCCGGGCCGGTTCACCTCGGTGCCGGTGGCGTGATAGCGCTCGACCAGGCTTCGCATCGGCCCGAGCAGCTCCGGCGAGCGATTGGCCCGCAGCGCCGCGTAGTGGGCGAAGAAGGCCGCGGCGAGCACGAAGGTCTCGAGCCCATATGGCGCGGCCGCGGCGTGCAGCTCTTCGGCCAAGGCGCCCGTGGCGGCTGCGTCGCCCCGCAGCGCGGCGAGCCCGCAGCGGCGTACCAGCACGCTGCAGGTGGTCATAGGATGCGCGACGCGCTCGGCCCACGCCCGCGCTTCGCTCTCCCAGCGCTCCGAGTCCTGGGGCAGGCCGAGTAGCCACGTGCATTCAGCGAGGAACGCTCGCGCCACCACGGCCGGCGCCGTGCCGAACTCGTGGGCCAGGTACTGCTGCAGGGCCAGGTTCGAGCGCGCGCAGGCCGCCTCGAGCTGACCCCGCGCCTCGGCGAAGCGGCCCTGGAAGAATGGGCTGACATTCACGCTGGTGAGCGCCACCAGGGCCGGCTCGCCGGTGTCGTCAGCCAGGCGGCGCATGCGCTCGAACAGCCGGTCGACCTCGGCGTGCTCCGCGCGGCCGAGCCGGAAGAGCGATAGTGACCACAAGGCCGGCAGCAGGTGGGCGCCGTCGTCGACTCTGCTGGAGAGCTGCTCGACGCGGGCGTATGCCGCTGCCAGTTCCGGGGGAGCCCACCCCTTCGAGGCCGTGAGCGGTGGACCGAGCGCCAACAGCAACTCGAGTTCCTGGTGATCGCGCTGCTGCGACGGCGGCAGCGTCTCGAGCAGTCGTAGCGCGCTGCGCAGATCATCGATGGCCTCGGCGTTGGCAGAGAGGTCGAGGGCGTGGCGCGCGGCGTCGGCGTAGTGGGCCACAGCGTCTGCGGCCGCGCCCGCGGCCTCGAAGTGGCGTGCGAGGACGAGGGCCATCGCTGGATGGCGTCCGGGTCCTGGCCGGTAGAGCCGGGCCAGCTCGCGGCCGACGGCGCCGTGGAGCTCCGCCCTCTCCACCGCGTCGAGCTGGTTGTGCAGGTAGGTCTGGTACAACGCGTGCCGGAAGCGGTACAGCGCGAGTTCGCGCCCCTCGATGATGCTCACGCCCTGTGCCGCCACGAGTCGGTGCCGCCGTCCCGCCTCGCGGCTCAGCAGCTCGCGCACGCGCCCGGGAGGCCGCCGCAGCACGGCTGCCACGACCTCTGCCGTGAACTGCTCGCCCTCGACGCTCGCGGCGACGAGCACGTCGCGACAGGCCGCCGAGAGGTGGCGC
>SKMG01000097.1 GCA_007121175.1 Trueperaceae bacterium
CGCTCCGCTCGCGATTGCGCTTGCCGCTCCGCTCGCAGTTGCACCGTCGGCGCCGCCTTCGAGCTCGCTGACCGCACCGATGGGTGTGCCGCGATATGGTGCGCGCGCATGGTGTCGATGATCGCTTCCCAACTCGAGGACTTCGAGCGCCGCATCGCCAGCGAGTTGCGCTCCGAGGTCGCGTTCATCGAGGCGATCGGCAGCGAACTGGTGGGAGCCGGCGGCAAACGCCTGCGTCCCAGCCTGGCGTTCCTGGCCGGAGAGCTGCTCGACGCTCGGCGCGAAGACACCATGCAGGTGGCGCTGGCTGTCGAGCTGCTGCACTCGGCTTCGCTGCTGCACGATGACCTGATCGATGACGCGGACACGCGCCGTGGCGCCAAGGCGGCCTTCCGCCGCTACGGCAACGTGGTCAGCGTGATGTCGGGGGACTACCTGCTGGCGCGGGTGTTGGGCCTGCTGGCGCGGGTCGGCTCGAGCGCCTTCACGGAGTTGATGTCGACGACCGCCGCCCGCATCTGCGAGGGCGAGGTGCTGCAGTTCCAGATGGCCACGCTGGAGACCTGGGACTCGAGCGTGTACCAGAGCGTGATCGAAGGCAAGACGGCGGTGCTGTTCGCGGCTGCCGTGGAGGGCGTGGCGCTCGTCGCTGGCGCCGACGTTGCGACTCGCGCTGCCCTGCGCGACTACGGCATGGCCTTTGGTCGGGCCTTCCAGCTCCGCGACGACTACCTCGATCTGCTCGGTGAGCATACGGCGCTCGGCAAGCCGATCGGCGGCGACCTGCGCGACGGGAAGGTCACCATGCCGGTGTTGACGCTCATCGAGGACGGCATCGCCGAGGCGCTCGCGATCGTGCGGCGGCACGCCGGCGATCACGGCGACGTCGAGCGGATGATCGCGCTGGTACGCGAGCATGGCGGCGACCTGCGCACCAAGCGTGCCATCGCAGCCGAGGTCGAGCTCGCCACCCGCGCGCTCGCGCGGCTGCCGACCGGAGCCGCGCGCGACGCCCTGGCGGCGCTGCCGCTCGCCGAGCTCGAACGCCTGAGCTGAACCGCTCCTGGCCGCACCCCCGCTCCTGCGCCGCCTACGGCTCGCGCTCTGCGTCGGTCTCCGGGGCGTTCGGCTCGGTGCTCTCCGGGGCGCTGGTCTCAGCGCGGATCCAGTCTAGGTAGGCGGCGTCGCCGGAGGCTGCGGGGTACGCCACCACGCAGGGGATCTCGAAGGGGTGGAGCTCGCGCACCGCCGCGATGAGGGCGTCGAGTCGCTCCGCGCGCGTCTTCGCCACCGCCAGGACCTCGGCCTCGGTGGTGACCGCACCCTGCCAGCGGTAGAACGAGCGGGCGCCGGAGAGCAGGTTCACGCACGCTGCGAGGCGACGCTCGACCAGCACCCGCGCGAGCCGCTCCGCCGAGACCTCGTCCGGGAAGGTCAGGTAGACCGCGAGCACGTCGTTCGGCATGCTCAGAGTCTACGTGAGCCAGGCGCATCGGTCAGGCACGCTACACTGGCGCCGATGGCGGATATCGACAGAGAGCAGGTCTTCCAGTTCTTCCAGCACCACCCCGAGCGGCCATGGCACGTGCAAGACGTCCAGAAGCGACTCGAGGTCGAGGATCGCGAGGCCTTGCGTCGCGTGCTCTCGAAGCTCGTCGACGACGGTCGCCTGGTGCGCACTCGCCGCCGCACCTATGGCCTGCCCGAGGAGATGAACCTCCTGCGCGGGCGGCTGCAGGTCACGGCCGGAGGCTACGGCTTCGTGATCAGCGCCGAGCCCGAGGTCAAAGACCTGTTCGTCCCCGCCGAGCGGCTGGCCGGCGCCTGGGACGGCGACACCGTGCTCGCTCGTCCGATGCCGATGCGCAGCGACGACGGCCGCAGCTCGGGCGAGGTGGTGCGGATCCTAGAGCGCGGGCATGCCCTGGTGGTCGGCACCCTCGAGTATGCCCAGGGCTACGCGATCTTGCGGCCGGACTCGGTGCGGCTGCGCGAACGCATCCTGCTGCTGCCCGACTCGGTCGGCATGCTCGATGCCGGTATACGCATCGTCGGCTCGATGATCTGGCCCGAGGACTCGGGTGAATCCGAGCCCTTCGCCGAGGTGGTCGAGGTGCTCGGGGAGGCCGACGACCCGGCGGTGGAGACGCGCGCCGTGATCGTCAAGTACTCGCTCAAAGACGCCTTCGAGCCGACCACGCTGGCGGAGGCCGCCGCGGTGCCGCCGTCGATCGATAGCGAGATGCTGGCCGGACGCACCGACATCCGTGCCGTTCCGACCTTCACCATCGACGGTGCGGACGCCAAGGACTTCGACGATGCGCTCTCGGTCGAGCGCGTCGGTGGTCGTGGCAAGGCGCAGCGGTTGCGCATCGGCGTGCACATCGCCGACGTGAGCTACTACGTCGCCGAAGGCACCAGCCTCGATGGCGAGGCGGTCGAGCGGGCCACGAGCGTCTACCTGCCCGGCAAGGTGCTGCCGATGCTCCCCGAGGAGCTCTCGAACGGCATCTGCTCGTTGATCGAAGGCGAGCCGCGGCTGACGCTGTCGTGCCTGGTCGACATCAGCCGCGAGGGCGAGGTCCTGGGTGTGGCGTTCAAGGAGACCGTGATCCGGTCGGACGCTCGCTTGACCTACGAGGAAGTCCAGGCCTTCGC
>SKMG01000114.1 GCA_007121175.1 Trueperaceae bacterium
CAGGAACTCACCGAACCAGACGACATCCGGCCGCAGCCAGCCGCCGTCGGGGCCGGGCACCGGATACGCCTCGAATGGCGTCGCTGCCGGCGTCACGCGCCGCCCGGACCGGTGATCGCGCCATACCACCAGGCTGCCGTGGAGCTCCACCACGCGCTCGCTACCAGCCCGCTGATGTAAGCGGTCGACGTTCTGGGTCAGCAGCGCGAAGCGCCCGCCGGCGGCGACCACGTGACGCTCGAGCGCGGCGATCGCGAGGTGCGCGGAGGACGGCTCGGCGCCTAGAGCGGCCATGCGGCGCAGGTCGTACCACTCGCTCACCAGCGCCGGGTCGGCGGCGAAGGCTTCGAGCGTCGCGAGGTGCGTCGGATTGTGCCCTCGCCACCAGCCGTCCCGGCCTCGGAACGGCCGCAGACCGCTCTCGACCGACACGCCCGCACCGGTGAGCATCACCACCCCACGCGCCCCTGACAGGGCCCTGGCGACCGCCTCGAGACCGACCACGGCCGCAGCGTACGCGAGCAGCCCGGCGCCGCTGGCGACCGACGATGCAGAGCCCGCGCTTCGACGGAGCGCGACGCCCCCCTCAGCCTCGCCGGGAGCGGCAGCTGGGTCCACGACCGGGACGCTCGTCATGAGAACTCCGTCACGAGCTGTGCTACCGTCAGGCGTTGGCGAGTCAGGTCGAGCGCACGGGCGACCGTCATACGGCCGCTCCGTCGCCGCCCGGGTCGGCCTGGAGCCTTCGACACCGAACCACGACGCCGCAGCGCGCCCGGGCGCCTCGTGCGTGCTTCGTGGATCCGCGGCGCTCGAGCGCCGCCTGCGAGGTGGGTGTATGCATCGACACGCCAGCGGAGTCCTCTGGGTACTGCTCTACGTCGTGATCGTCCTGTCTCCGCTCGTGCTGATGCTGATACGGCCGGTGCCGCCCGGCCGGCCCTTCATCATCGAGGCCTCGATCGCGCTCGGCTTCGTCGGGCTGGTCATGATGGCGGTGCAGTTCGCACTGATCGCGCGCTACCCGCGCATGAGCGCGCCCTTCGGCATCGACGTCCTGTTGCGCTACCACCGCAACATCGCCGGCGTCGCGCTGCTCTTCGTGATCCTGCACCCTATCCTGCTCATCATCCAGAACCCGGCGCTGCTCGCCTGGCTCGATCCGATCGGCGGCACCTGGGCCAGCCGCACCGGCGCCTGGGCGATCTACGCCTTCATCCTGCTGACGCTGATCTCCGTGTTCCGGAAGCAGCTGCGCTTCAGCTACGAGGCCTGGCGCTTCAGCCACACGTTCCTCGGCATCGCCGCGGTGCTGTTCGCGCACATCCACATCCACCTCGCGGGACGTTACACCGACGTCTTCTGGCGCGAGGGCATCATCATCGCCATCAGCCTGGTGATGGTCGGCTCGTTCGGGTTCATCCGGCTGGTCCGGCCGGCGCTCGTCCGGCGCCGGCCCTTCGAGGTGGCTGAGGTGCGCCCCGAGCGCGGCGACGTCTGGTCGTTCTCGCTCAAGCCCCAGGGCCACGACGGACTCAGCTTCATGCCGGGCCAGTACTGCTACCTCAAGCTCAACACCCCCTACTCGTTCGACGAGCACCCCTTCTCGATCGCTTCGAGCAGCGAGCGCCGCGACCGCCTCGAGTTCGCGATCAAGGAGTTGGGCGACTTCACGAACCGCATCGGGCAGGTACCGCCCGGAACGATCACCTACGTCGACGGCCCCCACGGCTCGTTCTCCCCGGACCTCACACCGGCACCCGGCTACGTGTTCATCGCCGGTGGCATCGGCATCGGGCCGTTCATGAGCCTGCTGCGCAGCCTCGCCGACCGCGGCGACCCGCGCCCGGTCATGCTGTTCTACGGCGAGAAGAACTGGGAGATCACCGCCTTCCGCGAGGAGCTCGACGAGCTGCGCAAGCGCATGAACCTCGAGATCGTCTACGTGCTGGAGAACCCACCCGAGGGCTGGGAGGGCGAGACCGGTTTCGTCACCGAGGAGGTCCTGCGCCGGCACCTGCCCGAGGAGCGTTTCCATCGGCATGTGTTCATCTGCGGCCCGAACCCGATGATCGACGCCGTCGAGCGCGCGCTCGCCAGGGTCGGCTTCGAGGAGCACCAGGTCAGCGCCGAGCGCTTCAACCTGGTCTAGCGATTCGATGTAGGATCGAAACCCCAAGGAGGTTCCACATGCGGCTGCTACAGAGGCGTCCCGAGTTCGTGATGGGCACGCTCGTGCTGATCCTGGTGATCGTGATCTCGGCGGTGCGGACCGACGGGTTCGCGGTGACGGTCGGCGCCGAGGCGACGCCAGCGGTGGTGGCTGAACTCACCGCGGATCGTCCCTGGTTCGACCTGGGCGCTGCGCTCTGGCTCGACAGCTGCTTCGGCTGTCACGCCGAGCTCACCTACATCCCGGAGCTCTTCACGGCCGAGGACGGCCGCCTCTACCTGAAGGAGCTGATGCTCTTCGGAGTGCGCGGCGAGGTCGTGATCGAGGGCGCGCCCATGAACCTGCGCCACCAGCCTTACGCGCGCTTCGAGGACGAGGAGCTCGCGGCGGTCATGAACTACATGCTCGTCGCCTGGGGCAACGACGAGCAGCTGCCCCCGGATCCGGAGTTCTACACCCCGGAGGAGATCGCAGAAGCCCG
>SKMG01000043.1 GCA_007121175.1 Trueperaceae bacterium
ACGCCGCCGCTGTGGACGCCGCCGCTGTGACCGCCGCCGCTGTGACCGCCCCCGCGACACGACGGCCCCCGTCACGCTGACGGGGGCCGTATCTCGAGGACTCGGGCCTAGCTGCCGACCGGGTCGAGGCGCTCCTCCGCCGCGGCGATCTTGGGCAGCACCGCCAGGATGCTGTCTGGGTTGAGCGAGATCGAGTCGATGCCCTCGGCGACCAAGAACTCCGCGAACTCAGGATAGTCCGACGGCGCCTGACCGCAGATGCCGATGTGGCGTCCTGCGGCACGCGCGCCTTGGATGAGCATCCGCACTGCCCGCTTGACGGCCTCGTCGCGCTCGTCGAACATCTCGGCGAGCAGCGTGGTGTCGCGGTCGATGCCGAGCACGAGCTGGGTGAGGTCGTTCGAGCCGATCGAGAAGCCGTCGAAGCGCTCCGCGAAGCCGTCGACCAGCAGCACGTTCGACGGCACCTCGGCCATCACGAACACCTCGAGCCCGCCCTGACCGCGCTCGAGGCCCTCCTCGGCCATCACCGAGAGCACCCGGTCGGCTTCGTCCAGAGTGCGGCAGAACGGGATCATCACCACCACGTTGTCGAAACCGAGCACCTCCCGCACCCGCTTGATGGCCTGACACTCGAGTGCGAAGCCGGCGCGGTAGAGGTCGGCGTCGTAGCGCGAGGCGCCGCGGAAGCCGAGCATCGGGTTCTCCTCGAAGGGCTCGAACTCGTTGCCGCCGATCAGCGCGGCGTATTCATTGGTCTTGAAGTCGCTGGTGCGCACGATCGTCTTCTGGGGGTAGACCGAGGCCGCGATCTTACCGATGCCGCGCGCGAGGTGCTCGACGAAGTACGCGGACTTGTCGTCCCAGCCGAAGGTGAGCTCAGCGATGTGGCGCTTGGCGTCCTGGTCGTCGAGCGTGTCGAAGTTGACCAGCGCCATCGGGTGGATCCTGATCAGGTCGCTGATCATGAACTCCATGCGCGCCAGCCCGATGCCCGCGCACGGCAACCGCCACCAGCGCAGCGCGGCGGTGGGGCTGGCGATGTTGAGCATCACCTCGGTGCGGGTGTGCGGCACGTCGGCCACCGGCGTGGAGGTGGTGCGGAACGGCAGCGTGCCGGCGTAGATGAAGCCACGATCGCCCTCGGCGCACGAGAGCGTCACCTCTTGGCCGTCGTGCAGCCTGCGGGTGGCGTCGTTGGTGCCGACGATCGAGGGTATCCCGAGCTCGCGGCTGATGATCGCCGCGTGGCAGGTGCGGCCACCGTGGTCGGTGACGATGCCGGCGGCCCGCTGCAGGATCGGCATCCAGTCGGGATCGGTCATGCCGGTCACCAGGATGCGGCCGTCGATGAAGCGCTCGATGTCCTCGACGTTCTCGATCACCTGGACCTCGCCGTGCGTGATCGCCTCGCCGACCGCCTGTCCCTCGACCAGCACCTCGCCGCGCTGCTCGAGTGCGTAGCTCGCGAGGGTGTCGTCGCTCCGCCGCGACGGTAGCGTCTCGGGCCGCGCCTGGACGAAGTAGAACTCGCCGGTCTCGCCGTCTTTCGCCCACTCCAGGTGCATCGGCGAGTCGAAGTGGCGCTCGATCGCCAGCGCCCGGCGCGCCAGCTGCAAGACCTCGTCGTCGTCGAGCACGCGCGCGCGCCGCTCCGCTTGGCTGGTCTTCTTGACCGTGACGGTGGCGGTGCCGCCCTCGGCGTAGAGCATGCGGCTCTGCTTCTCGCCGACGTGCGCCTCGATGATCGGGCGCAGCTCCGAGCGCTGCAGCAGCGGCTTGAAGACCATGTACTCGTCGGGGTTGACCGCTCCCTTTACGACGGTCTCGCCGATGCCCCAGGCCGCGTTGATGACGATCGCGTCCTGGAAGCCGGTCTCCGGGTCGGTGGTGAACACCACGCCGGCGCCGGCTAAGTCGCTGCGCACCATCTTCATCACGCCCACCGACATCGTGGTGCTCAAGTGATCGATGCCGTGCGCGACGCGGTAGCTGATCGCTCGGTCGGTGAAGTGCGACGCCACGCAGGCCTTGCAGGCGTCGAGCAGGTCGGCCGCGCCGCGGACGTTGAGGAAGGTCTCCTGCTGGCCGGCGAAGCTCGCCTCGGGCAGGTCGTGCGAGGTGGCCGAGGCCCGGACCGCGACGTCGACCTCGTCCTGGTCGAAGTGCCGACCGAGCTCGGCGTAGGCCTCGGTGAGCGCCTCGGCCATGTCGGGCGGGTACTCGCCCTGCAGGAACAGCCGCCGGATCGCCTTGCCGACGCGGTGCAGCGGGCGGGTGCCCTCCTGCAGTGCGGCCAGCTGGGCCTCCATCGCCTGGCGGATGCCGTTGTGGCTGACGAAGCGGTCGTACGCCTCGGCGGTGGAGGCGAAGCCCTGGGGCACGAGGATGCCCCGGTCGGCCAAGTGCCGGGTCATCTCGCCGAGTGCGGCGTGCTTCTCGCCTACCAGCGGAGCGTCGTCTCTGATGATGTCGGTGAACCAGCGAACGTACGGCGACGGGGCTCCGGTCATTGACGTACCTCCTACCGCAGCGGCGGGCGCGGTCGGCGTTTGTGCGGTCCGAGCGGCGACCCCGCTGCGGGGTCGGTCCGGTACTCGGCACACGAGGTTGTAGCAGCATAGACCTTCGTGCGTGACGGCACAAGGGAGCGTTGCCGCGGCGGTGACGACGGCGGTCGCCTGCTACGCTCTGCCTCGGCGCCCCCCGCGGACGCCCGCCGAAGGCAACCCCCCGCGCGAGCCTCGCCGCGGACGCCCCCCGCCGGCGCCGGGATGCTAGCGTCGCCAGCATGGAGTACGTCTGTCTGGCCGCGGGTCCCGGCACGCGTTTTGGCGAGCTCGGGCGCTACCTGCAGAAGGCCATGTACCCGGTGGGTCTGCGGCCGTTCCTCGAGCACACGCTGGTGCAATGGCTCGAGGGCGCGGCGGTCGACGCGCGGCGCGACCGCCTGACGCTGGTGGTCGGCCATCTCGACGAGCAGCTGCGCGGCTACTTCGGGGCCTCGTTCGAGGGGGTGCCGCTGCGCTACGTGGCGCAGAGCGCGCCGCGCGGCACCGGCCACGCCATCGGGGTCGGAGTCGACGCCCTGCCGGACGAGACCGAGTCGGTGGTGGTGTGGCTGGGGGATCTCTTCGTGCCGGCCGCGGCGTTCCGGGAGCTGCTCGCGCACCCCGCGCCGGCGGTGGTGGCTCAGTCGCGGGGCGCACCCGACGAGAGTGCGCGGTTGCGCGCCACGCGCGCCGGGGAGCGGGTGACGCGCGTCTGGGACGGCGAGGGCCCGTGGCTCGACGCCGGGCTGTGGCGGCTGCCGCTGCGCGTGGCGCGCGGCCTGCGGCGCATCAGCGCCGAGAAGGGCGAGTACCGGGTGCTGCCCAACCTCCAGGAGCACCTCGACGAGGGGTTGGAGCTCGGCTGGCTCGAGCTCGGCGAGTGGCTGCACCTCGGCGGCGAGCACCCGAGCCCGGAGGAGAACGTGAGGCGGGTCGTGCGGCGGCTCTGGGAGCTCGCGCCGTGATCGCCGCAGCCGCACCCCTGCGCATCCCGCTCGGCGGCGGCCTCACGGACCTGCGCGCCTACGCGGAGCGCTTCGGCGGCGTCACCATCAGCAGCACCATCGGCCAGTCGGCGTTCGTGACGGTGCTGCCGCCGCTCGGCGAGCGCTTCGAGGTGCACGTCGCCGGCGGCTTCGAGACGGCGGGCCGGCTCGACGAGCTCCGCAACGACCTGGTGCGCGAGGCGCTACGAGCCGCGGGCATGCAGGATTCGCCGGTGCGGCTAGCGGTGTGGGTGGACGTAGCCGGCGAGAGCGGCCTCGGCACCTCGGGCGCCATCACCGTGGCCGTGCTCCACGCGCTGGCTGTCTACCGCGGCGAGCCGGCCAGCCCCGAGCGGCTCGCGGAGACCGCGGCCCACATCGAGGTCGAGGTGCTGCGCGGCGCGTCTGGTTACCACGACCCGCACGTGTGCGCCCGCGGCGGCCTGCTGCGGCTCGACTACCAGGGCGCGCAGGTCGGGGCCCGGCGGCTCTCGCTCACGCCTGAGACGCGGCGCGCCTTCGCCGACTCGCTGCTGCTGTTCGCCAGCGGGCGACAGGCGCGCACCAAGCCCTCGCTCGACCTGCTCAGCGCGCAGTTCGAGTCGGCACTACCCGTGCTGCACGAGATCAAGGCGGTGGCGCTGGAGCTCGAGGCGGCGCTCGAAGCCGGCGATCTGGGGCGCGCCGCGAGCTGCATCGGAGAGAAGCAGCGCTTGAAGATGCGCCTCCCGGGCCACTTCAGCGACGCCTTCGTCGAGGACGTGGTCGCGAGGGTGGAGGCGACCGGCGCCGCGGCGCAGATCCCGGGCGGCAAGATCAGTGGCTACGTGCTGGTGTGCTGCCTCGAGGGCCAGCACGAGGCCGTGCGGGCCACGCTCTCGCAGCTGCGCGAGGTGCCGCTCCGCCTGAGCGAGCGCGGCACGCGCGCGCTGCGGGTGTAGTTCGGCGTCGTCTCGAAGGTCGAGGATCTGCTCGGGAGGTCCGCTACCGGATCACGCCAAAGACGACTCCCGCTTCCTTTTCCTGCTCCGTCGGGGTCCCGTCACCTGGTCGAACGGTCTGGCTGGTGCGGTGAGTCCCTGTCGAGCCTCGAGTGGCTAGCGGGAGTCGCCAGAAAGGATGTGATCCATTTGAGAGTCGATCACGGACCTCCTTTCGACTGTCAGACTACATCCAGGGCTCCTGCCAACAGGTACCGCACTTCACCGCCATCTGAGTGCTCGTGGGTGTATGATGATCTTTGCGTGTTTGGAGCCTGGCGTCACCAGGCGGCGCCCGGGATCAGTGGGCGGCGCCCGGCGGGCGCGCCTGTGTGTTTTCCCGCACCTCCCGCTCGGGATAATCATCCCCACCTTGCACGGTATGCTCGGCGCGTTTGGCGTGTCCGCCGGCGATCCGGCGCCCTGTGCCGCGCGTGAGCGGTCGCACGGCCGGGCATCCGCTCGCGGTAGCGCAGATCCAGGGAGGTGCCATGCTCGAGAGCGGATACTTGCCGTTCGTGTTCGGCCTGGTCGGTATGGCCGTCGCGTACATCATCTTGCGGCAGCTCGTCGCGCTCCCCGCAGGAGAGAAGAACCTCACGTCGATCTCGGACGAGATCTTCCTGGGGGCGATGACGTTCATGCGCCGCGAGCTGACGCTGCTCGCGATCTTCTGCGTCATCGTCTTCGTGCTGCTGTGGCTCGCCCTCTCGTGGATGGCCGCGCTCGCCTTCGCCGTCGGCGCGATCGCGTCCGCTGCGACCGGCTGGATGGGCATGTTCGCGGCCACCAAGGCCAACGTCCGCACCGCCAACGCCGCCCACACCAAGGGCCCAGCCGAGGCGCTGAAGGCCGCCTTCTCCGGCGGCGCGGTCATGGGCCTCTTGGTCGCCTCGGTAGGCCTGGTCGGCCTGAGCCTGATGTTCATCATCTTCGGGCTCAACGTCGAGGCCGCGGTCATCGTCCAGAGCTTCGGCGTCGGCGCCTCCGCCGTTGCGCTGTTCTTCCGCGTCGGCGGCGGCATCTACACCAAGAGCGCCGATGTCGGCGCCGACTTGGTCGGCAAGGTCGAGGCCGGTATCCCCGAGGACGATCCGCGCAACCCAGGCGTGATCGCGGACTTGGTCGGCGACAACGTCGGCGACACCGCCGGCATGGGTTCGGACATCTTCGAGTCGAACGTCGGCTCGATGATCGCGACGATCGCCATCGCGGCCACCCTGGGCGCCAGCGCCCTCGCCGCGCTGGGCGATCAGGTGGCGCTGATGTTCCTGCCCTTGGCGCTGGCCTCGGTAGGGCTGGTGTGCTCGATCGGGGGCGTGGCCCTGGTGCGGCTCGCCGCAGCGCAGGCGCCGGCGGTGGCGCTGCGCGTCGGCACGATCGGCGCCGCGGTGCTGTTCATCATCCTGGCGTACTTCGTCATCGTCTGGCTCGACATCACCGTCGGCGTGTGGTGGGCGGTGCTCGCGGGTTCGGTCGGCGGTACGCTGATCGGTCTGATCACCGAGTACTACACCGGCGGTCCGCCCATCCGGCACCTCGCCGCCTCGGGCGAGACCGGCGTCGCCACCGTGATGATCGCCGGCTTGGCCCTGGGCCTACAGTCGGTGGTGCTGCCGATCATCGTCATCGCGGCAGTCATCCTCATCGCCAGCCTCCAGGCCGGTCTCTACGGCGTCGGCATCGCCGCGGTCGGCATGCTCGCCACCGTCGGCATCACCATGGCGATCGACGGCTTCGGGCCGGTCGCGGACAACGGCGGCGGCATCGCCGAGCTCGGTGGGCTCGGCCCCGACACCCGCAAGATCACCGACACGCTCGACTCGCTGGGCAACACCACCGCGGCCATCGGCAAGGGCTTCGCGATCGGCGCCGCTGCGCTCACCGCGCTGACGATCATCGCCGCCTACATCCAGACGCTGACCGTCGCCATCCCCGACTTCGAGCTCTCGCTGGGCGATCCGAACGTCCTGATCGGCATCCTGATCGGCGGCACCATCCCATTCCTGGTCGCTTCGATCACGATGACGGCGGTCGGCGACGCGGCCTTCGCGATGATCGAGGAGATCCGGCGCCAGTTCCGCGAGATTCCCGGTCTGCTCACCGGCACCGGCAAGCCCGACACCGCTCGCTGCGTCGACATCGCCGCCACCGCGGCGCTGAAGAAGATGATCCTGCCCGGCACCATCGCCGTGGCCTCGCCGGTGGTCGTCGGCTTCTTGCTCGGCCCGGTCGTGCTCGGCGGCATGCTCGGTGGCGCGCTGATCTCTGCGGTGCTGCTCGCGCTCATGATGGCCAACTCCGGGGGCGCTTGGGACAACGCCAAGAAGTACGTCGAAGAGGGCCACCACGGCGGCAAGGGCTCTCCGGTCCACTCCGCGACCGTCGTCGGCGACACGGTCGGCGACCCCTTCAAGGACACCTCCGGTCCCTCGCTCAACATCCTGATCAAGCTCATGGCCATCGTCAGCCTGACGATCGCCCCGCTGCTCGGCAACGCGCTGTTCTAGACGCCTTCCGATCCGAAGCCGGCAGCCACCTCACCGGCGCGGCCCGTCGACCTCCGACGGGCCGCGCTCGTCGCCGAAGATCTCGTGGTACAGATCCTCCCCATGGCTGGTGGCCTCCGGAGCGCCCGGCAGCAGCTCGAAGGTCCGCGTGCCGTCTGGGCGCCGCTGCGCCCGCAGGAACAGCGCCGCGTCGTCGGCCTGCTCGAAGTACGAGCGCGCGAAGTCGTTCAGGTGGGTCACGAAGAACACCTGCACGCCGGCCTCCGTGAGCGCCTGGACGATCTGCCGCGCGATCTCGGAGCCCTCGCGCTCGTTGGTGGCAGCGAACGACTCGTTGAGCAGCAGCAGCGAGCCGGCGCGGAGACCTGGCCCGAACTCCGTGACCAGTGAGCGCATCCTGGCGAGCTCCTCGTCGAGCTTGCCGCGCCGCATGCTGGGGTCCTCCTCGCGCTTGAAGTGCGTGACGATCCGGGGTGCGACGCTGGCGTGAAACGAGCTCGCTGGCGCGAACAGGCCGCACTGCATCAGCAGCTGCGCCAGGCCGACGCTGCGCAGGAAGGTGGTCTTGCCGCCCTGGTTGGCGCCGGTGATGACCACGAGCTCGCGCCGGTCGGCGGCGAGCTCATTGCCGACCGGGCGCAGGGCGCCGTTGAGGGCCAGACAGGGATCGAACAGGTCGCGGCCCGAGCGACGGCGCTCGGCGGGCGCGAGCGGCTCGGGCATGCAGCGCGGCGCACCGAGCTCGTCGAGCCGCGCAGCCAGGTTCAAGGCCCCGAGGTAGAAAGCCGTCTCGGCCCGCAGCGCCCCGAAGAACGCCAGGATGTTCTCGATCGCCTGAGCCAGTACGTCTGCGACGCGTTCCAAGCCTCGGTCGCGCTCGTCGGCGAGCTCGCGCGCCAGCTTCTCGTCGCGCGGCGGCAGCTCGAAGGTGAACTCGAGATCGGCGCGCCTGAGTCGCCGCCGCAGCCAGCGCCGCAGCCACTTCAGCGGATGCGGCTCGCCCACAGCGCGTGAGCGCAGCACCCGGTCCGCGGCCTTGTTGCCCGGCCCCAGGCGAGCGCTCACCAGCACGCCGCCCTTCAGCGACAATTCTGCTACGTGCGACTCGATCTCGGACAGGCGCGCCTCTGCGAGCTCCTCGCGGATCAGCGCGAACAGCGTGGTGAAGCCCTCCGAGGCGAAGCGCTGGCCGTGCTTCTCAGCGATGCGCCGCAGCGCACGGAACGACTCGACGAGGATGCGCAAGACCTCGCGCGAGTGGCGCACCCCGTACCCCGGGTGGTCGCGTAGGAAGGTCCACGACGACCGCTTGGGGCGCTCGATGCTCGCGCCCGCGAGCGCATAGAGCTCGCGAACCACCTCGGGGTTGGCCTGGCAGTCGCGCAGCACCGCCTGGCGGTAACCGATGGCGGCCGGATCGTCGAGCGGCTCGAGCAGGACCCGGCGCGCGACCTCGGCCTTGAAGGCGTCGCCATCTGCCATCGCGGCGACCAGCGTGCGCAGCTCGAGGTCCTGGAAGAGCGCTTCGGCGTGCGGTGGCAGCGGGTCGTCGAGCGCGACGTCGCGCGCCCGGTGCATCAGCCGTGGTCTCATGAGCGCAGCAGCCGTGTGAGCTCGTCGTAGGTGAGTTGGTGTGCACGCGCGATCGCGACGGCGTGCGCGCGGCCGTCGGCGGGCCGGCGCGCGATCAGGAAGGTGCGCCGTGCCGGGTCGTCGGCGGCGACCGTGGCCACCGCGCTGACCACACGCTCGCCCTGCGACGCGAGCTCGTCGATGAACGTCACCCAGACGCCGAGCACGTCGAGCTCGAGCAGCCGCTCCATGACCCCCCGCCCTAAGAACAGCGCGTCGTCGACCGTCGTGGCGCTGAACGCCTCGTTCATGATCACGATGCTGCGCGGGGTCGCACGCTCGAGCAGCGCACGCACCCGCAGCAGCTCGTCTTGCAGCTTGCCGCGTAGCGCCCGCGCGTCCTCCTGCTGCTCGAAGTGCGTCAGCACCTGATCGGCCAAGAAGAGGCTGGCCTCGCGGGCGGGCACCGGGCAACCGAGCCCGGCGAGCACGTGGAGCTGGCCGAAGGTGCGGGCGAAGGTGGTCTTGCCACCCTGGTTGGCGCCGGTGACGACGAAGATGCGCTCGCATCCGATCAGCTCGAAGTCGTTGCTCACCACGGTGCCCCCGTCGGGCAGGAGCGAGCGGGCCAGAGCGGCGTCGAAGGCGGCCACCACCCGCTCGGTCTTGTCGCGCCCCGACAGGCTGGGATAGCAGAAGCCGAGCCCGGCCTCCTCGAAGCGCCGCCGGTACTCGCGGTAGCCGAGGTAGAACTGGACCTCCCGGTCGAACGCTGCGACGACGGGGTCGAGGTAGTCGGGAAAGCGCTCGTGGAACGCCTCCACTGCTGCGAACAGCTCCGGGAAGCGCTTGGCGACGCGCTCGAAGATGGCCGCCTCGATGCGGCCCATCGCCAGTGAGGCGGGCCGCTTCTCCGTGCGCAGCCGCCGCGGTCGCGGCCCGAAGCGGGCGAAGGTGCGCTCGACGGCGGCGTCGAGGTCGACCTCGTCGGCCAGTGGATGGACGGTGACGCGCTCCGGCGTGAACTCCATGACGTAGCGCAGCTCGTCGAGCTCCTGCCCGAGGCGGGTGGCCTCGCCGGAGAGCTCGGTGAAGCTCGGGGACGCCACCAGCGAGGCCAGGTAGTCGGCGATGCGGGCGAGACCGCGCGACCGGGGCGCGCCCGCGGCGAGCTCGGCCGACAGGCGCGCGACCGCCGCGCAGTAGCTGCGCGCTGCGTCGAGGTGCAGCCGGTGCCGTTGCTTGACGTTGCGCAAGGTGGCGGCCTGCTCAGCCTGGTTGCGCATGCCGCGCAGTTCGCGCCCGAACGCCTCGACGGAGGCTCGCAGCGCGTCGTCGTCGAGCTCGCGGAACACCTCGTGCCGGTAGGCGACCTCGTCGACGGTCTTCAGCGGCGCGTAGAAGAGCGGCCGCAGGCCATAGGCCTCGCGACCGGCGGTCACGGCGGCGACCACCTGGTCGAGGTTGAGGTCCTTGAAGCAGGCCGGCGCCGCGGCCGGTTCGCGTTCGGCGAGCGGCCGCGGCTCGAGATGCATGATGCTCGGCCCCAGCGCGGCCGCGTCGCCCACCTCGCCTGCCACCGTTAGGCCCGGACGGGCGCGCGCGGGCGCTCGG
>SKMG01000455.1 GCA_007121175.1 Trueperaceae bacterium
CCCGACGAGGTGCGCCTGCCGGGGGGCTGCATCAACGCGCACGGTCGCGTCGTGGAGGTGGGGGGGCTCCTGGTCGCCGGCGTGGAGGGCAGCGCGCGCTACCGGCCCGGGCCGCACCAGTACTCCGAGGGTGCGATGCACCGGCACGTGTTGGCGCTGACGCCGCAGCTGCTGCTGCGGCGCTGGCGGCAGGGCCGCGCCGCCGACGTGCTGCTCACGCACGCACCGCCGCAGGGCCCGCACGCCGGCAGCGACTACGCTCACCGAGGGGTCGGCGCCTTCAACGCCTTCCACCGGCGCTGGAGCCCGCTGCTGCACGTCCACGGTCACGTCCACCTCTCCGGCGCCAACGCGCCGCGCACCTACGTGAGCCCCGAAGGGGTCACGGTGGTGAACGCCTTCGAGTTCACCGTCATCGATCTCGAGCCCTTGCGGGCCGCCCGCGCCGCAGCGACCGGCGCCAGCGCTGCGCGGTCATGAACCGACCCCCCGTCGCCCACCTCGCCGCTCGCGGCGGATGGAGGAACGCCA
The DNA here is from genome assembly GCA_007121175.1 of Trueperaceae bacterium. GTDB lineage: Bacteria > Deinococcota > Deinococci > Deinococcales > Trueperaceae > CSSed10-48. The sequence goes on from SKMG01000455.1 coordinate 532, forward strand.
TGCCCCACCATGAGCAGGACCGTCGTGTTCAGGCGCCGACCATCGAGCACCCCGCGTGGCAGCCGCTGCTGCCGCCGGCGCTGCCGTCGGACGGCCTGCCCGGCCTGGCGCCGGGCGCGCCGTTCGCCTTCGCCGCTCCCGACGACGAGACGGCGTCTGCGCTCGCTGGTGAGAGCGTCCTCGTGCCGCTGGTCACGCGGGGAGCGCTCAGGCTGACCGGCGCCGACCGGATCGAGTTCCTGCACGGACAGGTCAGCCACGACGTGCGCGGCTTACGGCCAGGAGCGGCCCGTCCGGCGCTGAGGCTCGATCATCGCGGTCGCCCCCGGGCCGACCTGGTCGTGGTGCGGCGCGTCGAGGATTTGTACCTGGCGGTCGACGACGGGCGGGGCCCGGCGGTCGCCCGGGAGCTCGAGGCGCACGTCGTCTTCGATCAGGTGAGCATCGAGGATCTGAGCGCGCAGCTCGCGTCCTTGGTCGTCGCAGGCGAAGCTGGCCTGGCGGCTTTGCGCGACGCGCTCGGCGGCGCCGAGCTGCCGAGGGCTGCGGGCGCCTGCGCCCAGCTGCCTTGGAGGGGCTCGGATCTGCTGTTGCACGCGAGGCTTCGCGGCCTCGGAGCGTCGCTCGACGTCCACCTGCTCGGCGAGCGGCTCGAGGAGCTGTGGCGAGCGCTGCTGTCGGCGGGTGCGCGTCCTATCGGTGAACGCGCCCTGGCCGCGGCTCGGGTAGCGTCGGGTCTCGCCGCCGCGGCGGCCGAGGGCGAGGGAGCGCTGCCGCAGGAGGCGGGACTCGAGGACCGCATCTCGTACCGCAAGGGCTGCTACCTCGGGCAGGAGATCATGGCCCGCATCGAAGCCCGTGGCAGCGTGCATAGGAGCCTCGCCAGGCTCGTCTTCGCGGAGCCGCCGCGCGGCGACGCTGCGAGCCTCGGCGTCCAGGACCTCGGCGGTCGGACCGTCGGCCGGCTCGGCACCGTCGCACGACTACCCGGGGGGCGTTGGGCCGGCCTGGCGGTGGTGCGCAACGAGCTCGCGCTCGGCGACGGCGTGCAGGCGCTCGGCGTGCCCGCGCGGATCGAGGCCAGGGCCGCCTGATTCGCACGGAGCCCTCGTCGAAGGGCCGCCTTTCGATGAGCGGCAGATGTGACCGCGCCGCGGCGACGATGTGGTCGACGCCTCCAGGACGCGCCTGGAGGGTGTGAGCCGCAGGCGGCTCGCTCACGAAGCTCTCAGACGCCCTCGTTACCGTCGAAGCGTGATGCAGTCCCAGAGGCCCGCGCGCCCGTGTTGATGCGCAGGGGAGCGAGGCGGCAGCTGTGCGCGCTCGCTCTCATCACTGCGCTGACGTTCGCGTTCGCCGAGAGCTTCGCCCTCCGAACCGTCGAGAGTGGCGACTCGATCGGCTCGATCGCCCATCGATACGGCGTGAGCGCTGCCTCGGTGCTCGCTGCCAACGGCCTGAACGGCACCCTGATCCAGCCGGGCGAGGTGCTGCGTATCCCGCTCGGCGACGCGACCGGCGGGCTGGTGGTCGCCGCGCCGGAACCGCCACCGCGTTTCCGGCGCCACGTGCTGGCCTCGGGGGAGACGCTCTCGGAGATCGTGGCGCGCTACGGGATCACGCTCTCGGCGCTCGTCGGAGCCAATCCCGACCTGTCGTCGCTCGACCGATTGCCGGTCGGGGTCGAGCTGCTGATCCCGCCGGGTGAGGGCCTCGTCGTGGTACTCCACGATCCCTCGTCGCTCGGTGACCTGATCGAGGCGCACGGTGCGGACCAGGTGTCGGTAGCGCGGGCCAATGCGCTTCGCAGCCCGTTCGACCTCCGCCCTGGCATGCTGCTGTTCCTGCCGGGCGTCGAGCCGAAGGCAGAGCTGGAGCGGCTAGCGCGGGTGCGCGAGGAGGAGAACCGGTACGTGTGGCCGGTCCACGGGCGCCTGACCAGCTACTTCGGTCGCCGCAACCTCGGCCTGGGAACCGCTGCCTTCCACCGCGGCATCGACGTGGCGGCACCCACGGGAACGCCGATCGTCGCGGCCCGCTCGGGCACCGTGACCTATGCCGGTTGGTCATCGCGAGGCTACGGCAATCTGGTGCGCATCCGTCACGCCGGCGGGGCCGAGACCTGGTACGCCCACGCCAGCCGCATCCTGGTGTCGGTCGGTCAGTACGTGTCGCAGGGCGACCGGATCGCCCTCATCGGCTCGACCGGGCTCTCGACGGGTCCGCATCTGCACTTCGAGCTGCACGTGAACGGCGTCGCCATCGATCCGCTGCAAGAGTTGCGCTGAGCGTCCGACGAGCGGACGAGGGTTTCAGCCGTTCGTCGACCAGAGCAGCCGCCCGCACGACGGGCAGCGCGTGACGCCCTGGCCCTTGCGAACCTTCTGCACCACGAAGATCGGCAGCCGCACGTTGCAGCCGCCACAGGTCCCGCCCTCGGTGACCGGCACCACGCCCAGGCCCCGGCGTGCCTTGCGCACCTGCTCGTACTGCTTCAGCAGCGACGCCGGCACGCCGGCGGCTAGCTGCGCGCGGCGTTCGGCGAGCTCGCGGGTGTGTTCGTCGAGCTTCGCGACCCGCTCGCGCTCGGCCTCCTCGAGCGCCTCGACCTCAGGCTGCAGCACATCGAGCTGGCCTTGCAGCTCGTCGACCGCCTCCTGGCGCGACTCTTGCTCTTCGAGGAGCGGCATCGTGTCTTCCTCGAGCTCCTGGAGCCGGGTCGCGAACTGCAGCTCCTGGTTCTGGAACTGCGATGCCTCCTTACCGCTCGATGCGCGCAGCGCGGCGTCCGCGGCCTTCTTGCGGCGCTCTTGGAGTGAGGCGAGCTCCATCTCGTTCTCGTTGAGCCGCTGCCGCAGCGCGCCGAGCTCTGCGCGCCGCGCCTGCAACTCGGCGCGCAGCGCCCGTTCGCGTTGGCGCGCCGCGGTCAGCGCAGGCGGGATCTGACCTCGCTCCGTGGCCAGTGCATCGAGCTCGAGGTCGAGCGTCTGCACCTCGCTCAGCGTTCGCAGCATGCGGCCTCCCCAAAGCAGACGCTCCGCCCGGCCGGAGCCGCGCGGAGCGGGTACAACGCCATCGTGATGAGTCGTGGCACGCCAACGAGTGTACCACCACCGTGCGCGGCGAAGCCGCCTTGGCCGTATGATGCGCCCCGATGTTCGAGGATGGCGTCGATGCCCTGGTGGCCCGCTTCTCGGCGCACGCGGCGTCGGTGGAGCTCGCGTCGCGCGTCGAGGGCAGTCCGCTCTTGGAGTGCCTGGCCGACGGCGTGGTGCTCCACGTCTTCGAGCGCACCGGGCCGTATCTGGCCGCCCTCGGGCCGGCGCGCGTGATCGTCCAGCCGGAGACCGCCACGCTGACCCGCCTCGAGGCCGACGACCCGGCACCGGAGCGCTCGATCGAGGTGACGGCGGTGAGCGCGGTCACTGCCTGCGGCGTCGTGCGCCTGCGCGAGGACCCGTTCGTCGTCGTCGACGCCGGCCTGCCGCTGGTGGTGGCCGTCGACGAGCTCCCGGACGGCGTGCAAGCGGGCGATCGGGTCCGCTTCCAGAGCCGCCCCCCGCTCCACGGTTTCGTCTTGCCCCCACAGGCTGGGCGCGTCACCGTGCCGACCGACGACCTGGTGTAGCGGCCTGAGGCCACAGGCAGGTCGCGGAGCGACCCGGTCGCGCCGCGACCCGGTCGCGGCATGCGACCGGGCAGGCGCGGCCCTCTGCTAAGCTGCGCGGGTTGTGCCCGCGAGCCTCAAGCCCACCACCAGAGCGAACCCGTTCGGCGCGCCGTTCGTGGCGCCGATCCGCGAGGTCGTCCCGGGCTCGCCGGCCGCGCGCGCCGGGGTCGTCGCCGGCTGGTCGCTGGTCAGGGTGAACGAACGCTGGGTCCCTGACGTGCTCGCGTACCGCCGCGAGCTGGCGCGCGGCGCCGCCACGCTCGACGTGTGCGATGAAAGCGGTGAGCGGAGCGTACGCTTCGAGGTCGGCTGGGAGGATCCGGGGCTCGAGTTCGACGAGGTGATCTTCGACGGCCTGAGGCTGTGCGCCAACAAGTGCGAGTTCTGCTACGTCCACCAGATGCCCAAGGGCTTCCGCAAGAGCCTCTACGTGATGGACGACGACTTCCGCACCAGCTTCCTCTACGGCAGCTTCGTGACGCTCACCAACCTCGGCGAAGACGACGTGCAGCGCATCCTCGACGAACAGCTCTCGCCGCTCTACGTGTCGGTCCACAGCACCGACGAGGAGCTCCGCGCCGACATGCTGAAGTGGTGGCGGCTCAAGGTCCGCGATCGACGCTCCACTCGCATCCGCGACATGCTCGAGCGGCTCGCGCCGATCGACCTCTTCACCCAGGTGGTGGCGCAGCCGGGCCGCAATGACGGTGCCGCGCTCGACGCCACCATCGCCGATCTGGTGGCGTATCCGAACGTGCAGGCGGTCGCGGTGGTGCCGGTCGGCCTGACCGAGCACCGGCGCAACCTGCCAGCGGTGCGCGGCTACAGCGAGGCGGAGGCGGCCGACGTCGTCGATCGCGTCGAGGCATGGCAGGCGCGGCTGCTCCGCGAGCGCGGGAGCCGGCTCGTGTTCCTCGCCGACGAGTTCTACCTCGTCGCCGGCAGGCGCCTGCCGGAGCCCGAGGCGTACGAGGGCTTCACGATGCTCGAGAACGGCGTCGGCATGGTGCGTGACTTCTTGGGCGACGGGCTCGATGCGCTCGCACTGCCTGATGGCCTCGCCGCTCCTCGCCGGGTGCTGTGCGTGACCGGCGCACTGTTCGCGCCGGTGCTGCGGGCCGCCCTCGCTCCCCTGGCCGGTATAGCGGGGCTCGAGCTCGAGGTCCGGGCCCTGGTGAACCGCACCTTCGGTGCGGTCACCACCGTCGCCGGCCTGCTGGCGGGACGTGACGTGCTGACGCAGGTGCGGCCGCGAGAGGCGGACGTGCTGCTGCTGAGCCCGAGCATGCTCAAGTACGGCACCGAGACGCTGCTCGACGACCGCAGCCTATCGGACCTCCGCCGGGAGCTGGACATGGTCGTGGCGGTCGGCGGCCGGGATCTGTGCGAGCTGGCCGAGGCGATCGTGTACGGCGCCGAGGGCGGTCGGGGACCGCAGTTCGGGTACTCGACGCACGCCGTCAAGGAGGCTGCGGGGCGGCCCTGAGAGCCCGCCGAGGGTCTCGGGTGGCCGGCCGTGCGGGCCCGGGCGCTCCACGGCGCGGCTCGGTGCCCGGCGGCGCGACGGCCGCGCGGTGGCGGTGATAGCCTCTGCTGGTGGCCCCGGCAACGTTGGCGCCGCGCATCGGCGCGTACCTCCGGCTGATCCGTTTCCAGCACACGCTGTTCGCCCTCCCTTTCGCCTACGTCGGGCTGCTGTTGGCTGCCCAGGGCTGGCCCGGCGGGGCGACGATCTTCTGGGTGACGCTGGCGATGGGCGGTGCCCGCACCATGGCCATGGCGCTCAATCGGGTGATCGACGCGCGCCTCGATGCGCTGAACCCCCGCACGCAGGACCGCGAGATACCGGCTGGCGTGATCAGGCCGCGCTCGGCTCTGATCGTGGCGCTGGTCGGCTTCGTCGCGTTCACCGTCGCCGGCCTGGCGCTCAACCCGTTGACCTTTGCGCTGCTGCCGGTCGCGACCGCGTTCCTGGTGCTCTACCCCTACGCCAAGCGCTTCACCTGGGCCTGCCACGCGGTGCTCGGCGTGACCATCGGCGCCGCGGCGGCGGGGGGCTGGATCGCCTTCGCCGGCTCCTTCGACGGCGCGGCTTGGCTGCTGTGGCTGGCGGTGGCAGCCTGGATCGCCGGGTTCGACGTGATCTACGCGCTGCTCGACGAACGCTTCGACCGTCAGCACGGCGTCCACAGCCTACCGGCCAGGTTCGGGCCGGAGCGCGCGCGCCGGCTGGCCGCGCTCGCTCACGTCGTCGCGTTCCTGGCCTTCGCGGCGGTCGCCCTGGTGACCGGCCAGGGGTTGATCGGTTGGCTGGGGGTGGGGCTGGTCGGCCTGTCGTTCGTCCATCAGCACCGGCTCGTGGCTCGTCGCGGGGCCGCCGAGGCGCTACGGGCTTTCGACGCCAACCTGTACGTTGGCGCGCTCGTGCTCACGAGCGTCGCGCTCGACCTCCTCTGGCGCTCCTTCAGCATCCTGAGCGGTTGACACACCGGCCGCGCCGTCGGTAGGCTTCGGTTCGGCGTGGAGCCGTAGTGTAGCGGTTAGCATATCTGCCTGTCACGCAGAAGGTCGCGGGTTCGAATCCCGTCGGCTCCGCCAACTGAGAGAAGCGAGTCGCCCGGTCGGTTCCGCCGACCGGGCGACTCGGGTGAGATCGGGTAACAGGGCGCAGTCGGGGCGCGCCCGGAGACGGTACCTTGGTCGCATGCTGCTGCCTCTGTTCCCGCTCGACGTCGTCGCCTTTCCCGGGATGACGGTGCCGTTGCACGTGTTCGAGGCTCGCTATCGACGTCTGGTGCGCTGGGCCCTCGAGCAGGAGCCGCAGCGCTTCGTGATCGTGCTGGGCCGGCCCGGCGGCGTGGACGCCGACGAAGTTCCGCTGCACAGCGTCGGCACCGTGATGGACCTGGTGCGGGTGGAGGAGCGCGACGACGGCACCTTCGAGGTGATTGCTCACGCCCAGGAGCGCGTGGCGGTGGAGATCGGCGAGCGGGAGGACGTGCCGGAGCCGGACGGTTCCACGCGCCCGCTCTACTTCACGCCCTACGCCCCACTGCCGCTGGCGCGCGACGACCCGAACGAGGAGCGCATCGCTGCCTGGGACGCGCTCGAGGCCTTCAGGCGCTACGCCGCCGCCGAGTTCGCGGCCGGCGCTCAGGGTCAGATCGACGCCAACCTCCCCGAGGATCCGCTCTATCAGGCCTCGCTGGTCTGCGCCAACTTGCGGGTACCGGTCGCGTCGCGCCAGGTCTTGCTCGAGGCGCCGTCGCTCGTGGCCCGGTTCCGGCTGGCGCAGAAGCTGATCGACGAACGGCTCGCGGCCCAGCAGCCTGGTGAAGACGACACGTGAACGAAGAGCGGAGTCGCGCGCCGCTGCAGGACGAGCTCGAACGCGACCTCACCTTTCGCTGGGACGACCTGCGGCCGGTGACCGCCGACCTGCCCGGCACCGGCGGACGCATCCGGGCCGAGCCGGACGACTTCGACGTGCGTGAGATCCCGGCCTACCTGCCCGAGGGCCGTGGCAGTCACACCTATGCTCGGGTCGAGAAGGTCGGGCTCACCACCCGAGACCTCGTCAGCGTGCTGGTTGCGGCCGGCGTGCCGGACCGCTCGATCGGCGTTGCCGGCCTCAAGGACAAGCACGCGCGCAGCGAGCAGTGGCTGAGCGTCCCCAACGCGTGCGCGCAGGCGATCGAGGCGCTCGCCCAGGCGCCGGGCGTGCGGGTGCTCGAAGTGAGTCGTCACCGCAACAAGCTCGGCATCGGCCACCTGAAGGGCAACCGCTTCACCATCCGCATACGCGACGTCGTCGACGACGCCGAGGTGCGAGCCCGGGACGTGCTGGCGGCGCTGGCGCTGCGCGGTGCGCCGAACTACGTCGGCCCCCAGCGCTTCGGCCGCTTCGGCCGCAACGCCATCGACGGATATCGCGTGCTGTACGGTGAGAGGGTCCCAGGCGGGGTGCGGCTGCGGCGCTTCTTCGTCGCGGCGCTCCAGTCCTGGCTGTTCAATGCGCTGCTCGCCGGGCGCGTGCGCGACGGTCGCTACCAGAGCGTGGTCGCGGGCGACTGGGCCCGCAAGCACGACACTGGCGGCACCTTCGAGGTGGTCGACGCCGCGCTCGAGGCGCCGCGGGCGCTGGCGCTGGCTATCTCGGCCACCATCCCGCTCTATGGCTCGCGCGTGCGGCCGTCAGCCGCCGAGGCCGGGAAGGCCGAGCAGGCGCTGCTCGAACGCCTCGGCCTGCGCTGGGAGCAGTTTCGGCAGCGGCGCGGCGATCGCCGCATCACGCGGCTCGTCGGCCTCGACACCAGCGTGTCGGTCGAGCCGGGCGCGTTGCTGATCGGCTTCACGCTGCCCAAAGGCAGCTATGCGACCACCCTCTTGCGGGAGATCACGAAAGTCCAGGTCGACGTGCCGCTGGATTCGCCTGGCGGGGATGATGGCTGAATGTCGCCCGCCGCCCCTCGTTGCCGAGGCGCCGATAGGCGAGCTCGGCCAAGAACAGCACCAACGCTGCGAGCGCCGGCCACACCCAGACCGGCGTGAGCCGAGCTGCGCTCGCCGGCCGATAGCTCTCGGGTCGTTCGATCACGATGCCGCCGGTCCGCGCCGCCAGCCCGGCGAGCACGGTCTCCCCGTCGCCGGGTGCGAACTCGGGATCGGGGGTGGCGACCTGCCGTCGGGCCACCACGTCCTGGCCGTCGCTGATGACCATGGTGCCGCCGCTGCCGGCCACCTCCAGCTGGGCCGCGTAGCGGCCCGGAGCAACCTGCTGTAGCGCGACCTGCTGCCCCTGGAAGCGCGCCGACAGGCGGGCGTCGTTCACGTAGGCGCCGTCGCGAACGGCGTCGACGACGACCTCGAGCCGTGCCCCGCGCCGCTCGGTGGTGACCGTGTAGCTGTCCGGGCGCGCCTGCAGCCAGCGCACGATGGTGCCGAGCACGCCGGGTAGCTCCGGCCAAGCGCCGAGCTCGCCGAGCCAGGCGTTGAGGTCGCTGGTGAAGGCTGCACTGCGGCCCAGACCGTGCCGCCCCACCGCCAACAGCGGCTCGGCGTCGCGCCCGATCATCAGGGCTTCGGCGTCAGGCCGCAGTGTGGTCGCCACGTAGGCGTCGACGCTCGGCAGCACGCCCTCGAAGGGGAAGAGCGGGTGCCGCCGAGCGGTCGGCGCGGTCGGCTCGCCACGAAGCAGGTCGCGGGTGGCGGTGAGCGCCTCGTTGGTGAAGATCCTCGGTAGGTCGCTGGCGTCGGTGGCCTCGTAGAAACGTCCGCCGCCGCCACGCGCGATCGCGCCGAGCTGCACCGGGTCCGCCTCGCCGATCGCGATGGTGGAGGTCGTGATGCCGTCGCGTCGGCCCGCGAGCCCGACCTGGTACCAGTCGGGTGGCGAGCCGCCGCCGAACGGCCCGGTGCCGTCGAACAGGAAGCCGTCGGAGAGCACGATCACGTGCTTGATCGCGGCGTCGACCTCGCGCAGGGCGTCGAGCGCCATGCGGTAGCCGGGCAGCAAGATGGTGCCTCCCTGGGCCTCGATGCTGAGGATCGCGTCGCGCATCTCGAACTTGCCGCGATCGGTGGCGGGACGCAAGTCGAACACCCAACGCGTCAGCGACGGGTCGCTGAACACGATCAGCCCGATCAGGTCGTCCTGGTAGGCCAGGTCGACCACGTCCAACGCGCCGCGCTTGGCGATCTCGAGCCGGCTCGGGTTGCCGGCCACCATCGACATCGAGATGTCGATCACGATCACCATCGCCACCTGCGGCAGGGTGACGTCGGTGCGCACATCGGAGGCCACCGGCAGCACCGCGTCGAGCGGCGTGCGATACCAGCCGCCGAGACCGTAGGCCTCGGGACCACCGGTCATCAAGAGCCCGCCGCCCTGGTCCACGTAACGCGCGAGCAGCTCGAGCTGGCCGCTGGAGAAGGTATCGACCGCGCCTCGCACCACGATGGCGCCGTAGTCGAGCGGCGAGGCGAGCGCCTCCGGGCCGGACTCGACGAC
>SKMG01000296.1 GCA_007121175.1 Trueperaceae bacterium
CCGCGCTGCGAGGTCGCGAGCAGCACGACGTCGTCCGGTTCGCGGGCCGCCATGGCCCCGCTGCCGCGCATCATGACGAGCGGTTCGAGCGCCCGACGAGAAGCACGCCGAGGCCGGCGATCGTGCCGAGTACGAGGTAGAACGAGCCGACGTCCGGCCGCCCTCCGAAGGCCGAGACCGCGCCTACTAAGGCCAAGGCCGCTGCGAGCGCCCACAAGGTCGGGTGCAACTCCCGAGCGCCGCTGCGCCAGCCGCTCGCGGCCGACGTGATCGCGAGGGCAGCCAAGGCGCCGACGAGCAGTGCGATGGTCCGTCCCCGGCTCGCGAGCTCGCGCGCCACGCTCGGGTATGCCACGGTGAACTCGCTCGACGACACGCCCGTGTCGGCCTCGAACAGCGTTGGGGTACCGACCGAGGCGAACAGCCAGGCGGCGCTGAGGACGAGCATCGCGCCCACTGCGGCGATCAGCGTCCATCCCAACGTGGTCGTCGCGTGACGTCGAGGAGGATTCGTCGTGATCATGCCATGCCCCTCTCCGCGGCCAGGCGGCCGCCGGCGCGCACGTGCCGGTGCGCGGTGTCCGCAAGGGTAGGCGGCCTGAAGTCCCGAGCGCATGAGGCCGAGGTCCGAGGCGGCCGGGCGTGCGTGCCAGGACGCCTTCGGCGGTCGCGACGACGGTCCGCCGCCCCTCCAGCGGCCTCGCATGGTCCACACGATGCGTTCATCTTGCAATGCTCGACAGCTTCTGCTATAACCAACGCTTCAGCGGTTCTCCGGCCTTTGCATCAAGGCATCGCTAGACAGGTGCCTGCTGAGACTCGTTCGTGCTGGAGGGATGCGCATGCCTCTCGAGCGGCAGCGCGACCTCGTGCAGCAGCCCGCTGGGCTCCCTGGGGGAGCCCCTTGCACCTCTAGGAATGGAGTCCAACATGACCCGAACACTCTGGTTCTCGAGTCTGGTCACGCTGCTCATCATCATGTCGGCCTGCAGCAATACGGGCGATGCACCTGAACCGACGATCTTGCATGATGACGCCGGCGGTTCGAGTCTGTTGCTGCCTCACCCCGGTGTCGTGACCGACGACCCCGAGGGACAAGATCCGCTCACGGGCATCGACGGGCGGGGCCACTGGCGCGTCGAGCGATTCCTCGGTCAGCCGGCGCCCGAGCGGCGCGCTGATCGCCGGGCCCGGAACGTCTCGCTGGTGGGGCACCTCGAGCTCGAGCCATCGGGAGTCGCTGTCCATGCCGATGTGGCCGGCTACAAGGAGCTCGCCTTCGTCGGCAAGTGGGCTGCGCCCTGCATCGGCAGCGGCGTTGACATCATCGACATCTCCGATCCGACCGATCCCGTGAAGGTCTCGTCGACCCTCGAGCGCACCGGTACGTCGATGGAGGACATGCAGGCGATCGAGATCGACGGCCGGGACGTGCTCGCCATCGGCCTGCAAGCCTGCTTTGGGGTGCCTGGCGAGAACCTCCGAGGCCTCGAGCTGTACGACATCACCGATCCGGCCGAGCCTACGTTCCTGAGTTTCTTCGAGGTCGGTGCCGGCGTGCCGGGGCATCCCGGCGTGCACGAGTTCGACCTGACCAAGTCGCCCGACGGGCGTACGCTTGCGCTGCTGGCGGTGCCATTCCTGGAAGCGCTCAGCGCCAGCCCGCCGGCCTTCGACGACGGGCAGGGCGACGTCCTCATCCTGGACATCAGCGACCCGACCAATCCGGCACTCCTCGCCGACTGGGGTGTCCTGCAGGAGCCGTCGCTGGGGCTGGGCTTCTACCTCTCTACGGCGCAAGGCGAGAACGCTCAGGTCTTTGCTCATAGCGTGCGCGCCAACACCAACGGCACCCGCGCCTACGTCTCGTACTGGGACGCCGGCTTCATCATCCTCGACATCCGCGATCCCGCAAGCCCGATCTTCATCGGCCATACCGAGTATCCGCCCGCTGCCGAGGGGAACGCCCATTCCGTCGTCGAGGCGCGCGGCGGTAACATCCTGGTCGGCGCGGACGAGGACTTCAGCCCGTTCGCGCTCACGTTCGAGGTGACGGCCCCGCCGGCAATCGCCGGCAGCTATCCCGCCGCTGAGGCGCTCTTCACGCCGCCCATCGCCGAGGTGCCGATGCATGGTGAGTTGGTGCACGTCGGCCGCGGCTGCCCGCCGGGTACGCCAGGGATCGATGCGGACGGTGATCCCTACCTCGCCGATCCGTCGGGTGCGATTGCGCTCATCGAGCGCGGTGCCTGCCGCTTCGACAACAAGGTCGCCTGGGCGCAGGTGAACGGCGCAGTCGGCGTGGTCGTCTACGACGATCGGCCGGGCCTGATCCTCATGGGAGGCGAGAACCCGGTGGCTGGGGGCGCGGACATCGTGGTCGGCACCGTGATCACCATCCCCGCCCTGTCGATCGAGCAGAGCACCGGCTCGGCGATCGTGGCGCAACTCGGTAGCGACGAGACCGTCACCATCGATGCCGGAGCCGAGTTCGTCGGCTGGGGCTTCCTGCGCCTGTTCGACATCGGGGATCCCGCCGACCCAGTCGAGATCGGCACCTTCGCCACCGAGAACGCCCTCGATCCGGACGTCGCTGCCGGCGGGATCTGGAGCGTCCACAACCCCGAAGTGCGCGGCAACACCCTCTA
>SKMG01000199.1 GCA_007121175.1 Trueperaceae bacterium
AGCCACGGGAGCGCGATGCGGAACTGATCGCGCCCGGCACTTGGTATCGCATGCGTCTGTCGTGGCATCCGCGTAACCTCGTCCCTTGGTCTCGCCGCAGTCTGTCGCATTTCGTTCGCTTGCGGCGCGGAATCGCTCACGACTTGGGGTGCACCGGGTGGCGCCAGCATGAACGGAGGCTGAAAGTCGCACGCGTCATGAGGGGCGTGGCTGTCACACAGGCGCTGCTACGATGGCGTCGTGGGTGCGCCCCTGCTGTGGATGATCCTGCTGGGCCTCTCGCAGCTGCCGGCCTTTCCGCCTGGCACGGAGTTGCGGGTGGTGTCGCCGGACTTGCTGACGGTGTACTCGAGCGGTCGGGTCGAGGACGGCTACCTCACGATCGACCTGCCGCTCGACGTCGGCACCGAGGTCCGGGTCTTGGCCTTCGGGCCAGGTGTCAGCGACGAGGAGGTGGCGCTCGCGCTCTCCGGCGGTGCAGCCCTCCGCGGGCACGTCGCCGCAGACCGCGCCGACATCCTGCTGCTTCTGCCGGACCGCGCCGAGCCGGTGTCGCTCCGACAGTGGCTGCTCGAGGAGCACGGCATCACGCTCGTTCTGGTCACCCGGAGGACACGGTGAGCAAGCACGTCCTGATCGTCGAGGACGACGTCGACATCAGCCGCCTACTGCGGCTCGAACTCGAGGAGGCCGGCTACCGGGTCTCGACCTTCGACAGCGGGATGCGCGGTCTGGCCGCGATCCGCGAGGAGCGCCCCGACTTGGTGATCCTGGACCTGGGGCTCCCGGACGTCTCGGGCGCCGAGATCGCCCGCCGCGTGCGCCGCACCGAGGCCACGCCGATCATCATCCTGACCGCATCGGACGACGTCGAGACGAAGGTCACGCTGCTCAATGCAGGCGCCGACGACTACCTCGCCAAGCCCTTCCACGTCGAGGAGCTGCTCGCGCGCGTGGGTGTGCAGTTGCGCAAGCAGGGCGGCGACGCGGCCATCCGGATCGGGGACCTGTCGATCGACGGTGCGCGCCGACAAGTGTTCTGGAGCGAAGACGAGGTGCGCCTGTCGCCGCGTGAGTTCGAACTGCTGCAGTACTTAGCGACCCAGCCAGGGCGCGTCTACAGCCGCCGCGAGATCGAGCAGAGCGTGTGGGGCGGCGACCTGCCCCCGACCTCGAACGTCGTCGACGTCCACGTCGCGAACATCCGCGGCAAGCTGCGCGAGGCGGGCGGATATGGCGTGATCCGCACCGTTCGCGGCGTCGGCTACGCCATCAAGAGTTGAGCGTGGCGCGGCCGCGGCGCAGCCTGCCGCTGCGTTGGCGCGGCGCCCTGCTGGCCAGCAGCGCGATCGCGCTCTTGGCGATCGGCGCGTCGCTCGCAGCCTTCGTCGTCGTTCGCAACACGCTGCAGCACGACCTGCAGCAGGCGCTCGAGCGCGACGCCGAGCGGGTGGCGACGCTCTACCGGCTCGGTGTCGCGGGGAGCGCACGCGATCTGCTCGTGGGCCCCACCGGCGGGGTCATCGTCCAGCTCTACGATCCGCTCGGGCAGCTGCTGATCGCTTCCTCGTCGCGCTTCGAAGCCGCGGACGCCGCGCTGCCTTCCGACCTCGTGGTGGCGGTCAGGCACAGGTCCGAGGGGGTCGCCTGGCAGGGGACGCTCGCCGAGACTCCGGTGCAGGCCGCGCTCGCTCCCTTCGACATCGGCGTGGTGGCGGTGCTCGGCGACACCCGCTACATCGGCAGTGCGCTGAGGCAGCTGAGCCGCTCGCTGGCGCTTACCACCGTCGTTGCAGTGCTGATTTCGGCCGGGGTCGGCTTCACCGTCGCCAACGCCATCGTCAAGCCGATCGTGGTGCTCGCCCGGCGAGCCTCCGCGCTCGGGCCCGAACGCCTCGACGCGATCCCCTATGACGGGCCACGCGACGAGGTGGGCCGGCTCGCCGAGGTGCTCAACGATCTGCTCTCCCGCCTCCGTCAATCGGCCGACGCACAGAGGATCTTCCTGGCCGAGACCAGCCACGAGTTGCGAACGCCGCTCACGGCCCTGCAGGGCTTCCTCGAGCGCGCCTCGCGACGTGCCCGTCCCGAGGTGCAGCGCGACCTGCGCGACGCCCGGCGCATTGCGGCCTCGATGTCGCTGTTGGTGCGCGACCTGCTGCAGCTCTCGCGGGGCGAGACCGTGACGGAGCTCGAGCCGCACCTGCTCGATCCGGCCACCGACGTGCTGATCCCGATCGCGGAGGAGTACCCGGGCGTGCGGGTCGAGGCGGTCCCGGGCACCACCGTGGTGGGCGATCCGGAGCGCTTGCGGCAACTCCTCCGCAACCTCACCGCCAACGCGGTGCGGGCCGCGGGAACGCCCGAGCTCGTGACCTTGCGTGCGCGGGTCCAGAACGCCAGCGTGCGGCTCGAGGTGCACGACCGCGGTCCCGGCGTGCCGGCCGAAATGGCAGGGCGCATCTTCGACAAGTTCTTCCACGGGCCGGGCGGCGGCAGCGGGCTCGGGCTGGCGATCGCGCAGCAGATCGCCAAGGCGCACGGCACCAGGATCACCTTGGAGAGCCAGCCGGGAGACACCTGCTTCTCGGTCAGCCTCGCCACCGCCGACGTCGCCGACGAGGAGTTAGCGGAG
>SKMG01000237.1 GCA_007121175.1 Trueperaceae bacterium
GCGGGCGACGATCTTGGCGCTCATGCTCGAGCGGCGCTCAGTCGGCCGCCGCCTCCATCTGCTGTCGGGCCCAGTCAATGAACGAGGTCTCGACGACTTCGTCCAGATCGATCGGCATTTCATAGGCGGTACGGCCGTTCTCGCGGTGCACGCGCTCGACGTCGGCGAGGCCGTCCAAGGGGATGCGCTGGTCAGGGTCGAAGACCACCGGAGCGCCGCTCTGCAGTGCCTCGCCGGTGGTGCCCGGCAGGTAGCTCAGGAAGGCGTCGAGGTTCTGCTCGGAGAACATCTCGTCGCCCTGCATCAGGCGCGCGGCCTCGACCAGCGACAGCGCGAAGCGGCGCGCGGCCTCGGGCCGCTCCTCGACGAAGCGTCCGGACCCCACGAAGGCGACGGTCATCAGACCCGGCGTGAGGTCCTCGGCGAAGGGCACTGCGAAGCCGCCCGCCTCGGCCTGTTCGGCGAAGGGAGCGCCGAGGATGCCCGCATCGATGGCGCCCGACTCGAAGGAGAGCGGCATGTCGGGGTTGCCCACGTTGACCAGGTTGACGTCGAAGATGGTCAGGCCGCCGCGCTCGAGCGCCTTGGCGGCGAGGTACTCGCCGCCCGACCCGGGACCGCCGGCAACGGCGACCGTGCGGCCCCGCAGATCGGCGATGGTCGTGATCTCGTCGACCAGATCCGACCGCAGCATCAGCTTGGTCGGGCTCCCCTCGAACGGCTCGAGGCCGCCGGGCGCGATCACACGGAGGTCGAGACCCTGCGCCCAGCCGTTCCACAGTGAGACCACGATGGCGATGCCGCCGACGTCGATCTGGCCCTGCTCCAAGAAGGCGATCGCCTCGGTCCCTGAGGCGACGCGAACGATCTGCACGTCGAGCCCGTAGGCGTCGAAGATGCCGCGCTCGGCCGCGACGTAGAGGGTGCCGAACTTCGTGATCGGCACGTAGGCGATACGAACCGTCTCGCGCGGCTCGAGCGGCGCCGCGGCGTCGCCTTGGGCCAGCGCGCCTCCAGCGATGAGCGCCAGAACGATGATCATCGACGATACTCGCATACTTCCCTCCTCGGGGTCACGGGCTCCGGCCCGGCTCGGGCGGCGGCCTCAGGCGGGTCACCGGCCCACCGGCCATGCGCGGCGCGATCCGGGCGCAGCTGGGCCGGCATCGTTGCCGGCGCTGCACAGGAGGTAGGATACGCATGCTTTGACTCTGCCGTCTCCCCTCCCGAAGCTGGTGAGCGCATGACCCCGAGCCTTGGCGTCGCCTTCGCCGCTGGCGTGCTCTCCTTCCTCTCACCCTGCGTGTTGCCGCTGGTACCGACCTACCTGGCCTACGTCGGCGGCTCGGGCGCGGCCCGGCGGGCGCTGCTGCTGCGCAACGCGTTCCTGTTCGTGCTCGGGTTCAGCCTGGTGTTCATCTCGCTGGGGGCCTCCGCCAGTCTGCTCGGCGGCCTGCTGCGCGAGTATCGCGGCGTGCTGATGGTCGCCGGCGGCGTGCTGGTGATGGCCTTCGGCCTGGTGATGCTGGGCGTGGTTCGGCTGCCGTTCCTCTACCGCGACACCCGCCGCCCGCTCGGTGAGGACGCGCGCCCGCAGACTCCCTGGGGGGCGCTCGCGCTGGGGAGCGCCTTTGCCTTCGCCTGGACGCCCTGCATCGGACCGGTGCTCGGCGGCATCCTCACCATGGCCGGGGCCAGCGGCACGCTCGGCACCGGCGTCGGCCTGCTCGCCGTGTATTCGCTGGGCCTGGCGGTGCCGTTCCTGCTCGCCGCGGTGGCGCTCGACCCGTTCCTGCGCGTCTCGCGTGGCTTACGACCGTACCTCCCGTGGGTGGAGCGCATCGCGGGGGCGCTGCTGCTGGTCGTCGGCCTGATGATGATCACCGGCACCTTCACCGCCCTCAACCAACTGCTGCTGCGGCTGACGCCCGACTGGCTGTTCCAGCGGATCTGAGCGTGCCGGCCGGGGTCGCCATCGAGCTACGAGGGCTGGTGCGGGGCTACGGCCGGCGCGCGGTGCTCAAGGGACTCGATCTGGAGATGAGCGCGGCGAGGGTCGTGGCGCTCTTCGGTCCCAACGGCGCCGGTAAGACGACGCTCCTGCGGGTCCTGGCCACGCGCCTACGACCGAGCGCCGGCAGCGCCCGGGTGTTCGGGCACGACGTGGTGCTGCGCGGTCACGACGTCCGCAAGCGCATCGCCACGCTGGCGGTGTTCGGCGGCGCCTACGCGACACTGACCGCCCGCGAGCACCTGCGCCTCGACGCCGCTCTGCGGGAGCGTCCAGTGCCCGACGCCGACGGACTGCTCGCCCGGGTCGGGCTCGAGTCGGCCGCCGATGCGCTGGTGCGGACCTACTCGAGCGGTATGCGCAAGCGGCTCGGCCTGGCGCGATTGCTCGCGGCCGATGCGGCGCTGTGGCTGCTCGACGAGCCCCACGCGGCGCTCGACGAGGCGGGCCAGGACCTCCTGGACGGTTTCGTGGAGGAAGCGCGCGTCAATGGCGAGACGGTACTGATGGCGACGCACGAGCGCGTGCGCAGCCGCCGTCTCGCCGATGCCGAGCTGCTGCTCGACGAGGGCCGTTTGAGGCGCTTACGCGGCGCGCAGGAGCCGACGTGAACGACC
>SKMG01000332.1 GCA_007121175.1 Trueperaceae bacterium
CTGGCGCTGGTCGGAATGGCCTGGGTGGTGCCGCGGGGTGCGTTTGCTCGAAGCCCATACCTGCGGCTGCTCGTCGTGGCGCCCGAGGCCAGCGGCACGGGAATCGGCTCGCTGCTGCTCGAGGCCGTCGAGTCCTGGTCGTTCGCACGTGACGAGCATCTCTTCTTGCTGGTCAACCGCGTCAATACCAGGGCGCGCGGCTTCTACGCCCGGCGCGGATTCGTGGTGGTCGGGCAGTTGCACGACTATGTCGGCCCGGGCCTCGATGAGACCATCATGCGCAAGCGCCGTCCGACGGCCACAGCGTGAGGGCGTCGGGCCAGAGGAACTTGCCGGCGATGACGGCCCGCCGCGCCCCGGTTGCGCCCGGCAGCGTCCCGGCACGACCGTGGAAGCCGAGGTAGGCCATCACCGCAAAGGCGAGGGCCTCGCGATCCTTCGAGACCATGCCTAGCTCCTCGAAGGTGGAGACGGACACGGCCAGGCGCTCGCGCAGCATGCCGACCAGCGTCGGATTGTCCGCCCCGCCACCAGCGAGCACCACCTCGTCGAGTGGTCGTTCCTGCCGCAGCTGATCGTAGGCCAGCGCCACGCTGGCGGCGGTGAATGCGGTCAGCGTAGCGATCAGGTCAACTCCGTCCAGTTGATCGAAGTCCACCCCGAGGTCGTGCTCGAGCCGGGTCAGTGCGAAGACCTCGCGGCCAGTGGTCTTCGGGAACGGCAACGCCAGGTACGGATGCGCCATCAATCGCTCGAGCAGCCCCTCGTCCACGCGGCCGGCGGCTGCGAGACGACCATCCTCGTCGAAGGGCAGCGAAAAGGCGCGAGCCGCGGCCTCGTCGATCAAGCAGTTGCCCGGTCCGGTGTCGAACGCGATGACGGCATCGGGCTCGAAGCTCGGCGGAAGCCAGGTGAGGTTCGAGATGCCACCGAGGTTGTGGACCGCGCGGGCGACGCCCGGTCGCTGGTGGAGCGCCAGGTCGCCGCAGGCCACGAGCGGGGCTCCTTGACCCCCGGCCGCGAGGTCCGACTGGCGAAAATCGCACGCCACGGGAACGCGGCAGCGTTCGAGCACCAGCGAGGCCTCGCCGAGCTGTAGGGTCGCGCGAGTCCGCCAGCCCCGCTCGGGTTCGATGCGCGGGACGTGGTAGACGTTCTGTCCCGAGAGCGCTACGAGCTCGACCGGATGGGCGTCCGTCAACGCTCCGCACGCCTCAGCGTACGCCGCGCCGATCTCGCCGTGGAGCTGCGTCAGCTCGGCGATGCCGGTGGAGTCGTCCTCCAACGCCGCCAGCAGGCGCGAGCGCAGTTCGGCGGGATAGGGCACCGAAGCGCGCTCGATGATCTCGTGGCGCACCCGCGGGCCGTCGGTCTCGAGGCGCGCCATCACCAGGTCCATGCCGTCCAGCGACGTCCCGCTCATGAGCGCCAGCACGATCATCGGCTCGGGCGGCATGCCGGGATCGGCCGGCCACTGAGGTCCTCGGCGAGCGCTCATGCTTCCCTCCCGTGCGCTGCGCCGTGGAACGTGCGGCGCAGGGCGTGGATGCCCTCCCCGAGGTCCCGGCGCGGGTGAACGCGGTTCGTGAGCAGGATAGACGCCGCGCGGTCATCGGGGTCGATCCACACAGACGTTCCCGTGAAACCCGTGTGCCCGAAGCCGCGGGCTCCGGCTCCGGCGAATGCGGCCGCTGCCGGCAGCGCCCAACCCCAGCCGCGCACGCTGCCGTCGTCGCCCTGCGCCTGAGCGCTCGTCGCCTCATCGAGGAGCTCTGCGCTGCCGAGCAACGGGTCATGGCTCAGCCACGCAGCGGCGTAGCGGGCCAGGTCGCCAACCTCGGAGAACAGACCGGCATGGCCGGACACTCCATCCCAGACCGCGGCGTTCTCGTCGTGCACTTCGCCAACCAGCAGACGGCCGCGCCAGCCACAGTCCTCGGTCGCCGCTACGTCCTCCGGCTCGATCGGTCCGAAGCTGGTCCGGGTCATGGCGAGCGGCCCGAAGACCAAGTCGCGCGCGGCTTCGTCGAGGCGAGACCCGGTGACGCGCTCGACGATGGCTCCCAGGAGCATGAAGCCGAGGTCGCTGTAGCGAACTCGGCCGACCTCGTCCACTGGCGCCTGGAGCACGGCCGCGAGCGCCGTCTGGCGGTGTGAGACGCGCGCGAAGAGCGGCGCCCAGCTCGGGAGTCCCGAGGTGTGGGTCAACAGCTCGCGCACGCTGGCGTCGGCAAGGCTGGGCTGCTGGAACCAACCTGCATTGGTGAAGAAGCGGCCGACGCTGTCCTCGAGGCTGATTGCGCGTTCGCTCACGAGTCGCAGGATGCACGGGAGCGTGGCGACGACCTTCGTCAGCGAGGCGAGATCGTAGCGCGTCGAAGGGCGCACCCGGTCTCCCCCACTGCGCGTGACGCCGGCGCAGACCAGGTCGACGCGGACTGCGTCGTCGACCCTGGCAGCCACCCCGCCCGGGATGACGGCGGTCTCGACGGCGTTCGTCAGGGCGGCGTGAGCCCCGTCTGGGAGGGTCATGCGGAGCACGGTAGCACGATTGACCCAGTGGTCTAGCAGTGGTACGTTCAAGGGACCGGCATCGGCCACGAAGGCGTCCGTACGACGGCGCAGCA
>SKMG01000315.1 GCA_007121175.1 Trueperaceae bacterium
TACGCGCACGCGGCCAGCCCCACCTGCTCCTCGACGAACGCGTCGTGATAGTCCGAGAGGTACTGCGCGTACTGCCCCACTTGCACCGACGGGTGCAGCACGTCACGCATGCCGCGACCGACGTAGGTCACGACGCACTGCTCGGCCTCGCTCGGCTCCGTCACCTCCCACTGCTTGAGCTCGACCACCACCGCCTGATCGCGCCGGTCCCCATCGCGCCCGAGCACCATGCAGTCGAGCCGCTTGCTCGTGAGCGGCAGCTGGTGCTCGAGCACCACGCCATGATCCGTCAGCTCGGCCCGCTGCAGCACCATCGACATGCTCGCGAGGCTGTGCTGCCAGCTCCGCACCTCGCCCAGCCCCGGCCGGTGCCGATAGTGCCGCACGAACGCCGCCTCGAGCTTGCGGGAGATCGAACCGTAGTAGGCATCATCGATGAACTGCCGCGAGGTGCCGGCGTAGAGCTGCACGGAGTGACCTCCCCAACCGGTCAGAGCTCGTCGTACTTCTCCGCGCGACCGCGCGACGCCTCCACCGGGTATTTGCGCTCGTTCTGCAGCATCTTACGCTCGAATGCCGCCTCCAAGTCGATGCCCAGGTCGTGCGCCAGCAGCAGCGTCCAGTACAGGACGTCTGCGAGCTCGTCGGCGACCGGCTGCGGATCGCGCGCGATGCGCTCGCGAAGCGTGTCGTCATCGAACCAGCGAAGGTTTTCGGCGAGCTCTCCCGCCTCGATCAACAGCGAGAGCGCCTCGTCCTTGAGGCCGTGGTACTGCGACCAATCACGGGCGTCGCGGAAGGCCGTGATGCGGGAGGTCAAGTGACGCATGCGCCAGGGTACGGGACCAGGGAGCTACCGACTCGACCACTCCGGTCGGGTTCGAACCCCTGCCGAGCGCGCCGACCAGGATCAGCCCTCAGCTCCTAGGCCTACGATCACCCGCAGGGCCGGCTCCATGACGCGCCTGAGGTCCTCGCCGCTGGCCCGCGCCAGCACCGGATCTTCGAGCAGGTAGCGGGCCATGGTCGAGCGCAGCGTGCAGGCGTTCAGTACCGCGGCCCAGCCGGGACGGTGGCGACGTAGGTCGCGAGCGTCGGAACCAGGAACGTCGGCTCGCTGACCGGCCCGCTATCGTCGCGCCCGACGGCTGCGGTCACCGCCCTCGGCCGGGGGGCTCGCGCCCACCTCGTGAAACCCAACGAAAGAGGCGCCCCTCGGGGCGCCGCGCCTTCTCTTGCCTGCTAACTTCAAACGTACCGCGTTATGCGACATCCGTCAAGGCCTTGCACCCGGGCAACGAATCAAGCGCCCGGAACGGCTCCATGCGGCTGCAGGACGACTCGATGTCGGCCCGAACTGGCACATCCGGAAGGCCGCGATATGGGCCAGGGACTCGACCCGCGACTGGGTACGCCGCCGCTCGCGCTCCGCTACGCCAGCCCGAGGAGCTCCTCCCAGAGCTCGATGATCACGTGCTGCGCCTGCGGCCCCCGGCCCGAGGCGCGGGCGGCCTTGAAGATCTCGTCGACCACCGCGGTCATCGGCGTCGGGACGTTCTGGCCCCGTGCCAGGCTGAGCGCGTAGCCGATGTCCTTGAAATGGAGGTCGACGGTGCCGCCGGGAGTGAAGTTGCGCGCGATGATCCCCGGCGCCGCGACGTCGAGCACGGCCGACGCGGCCCAGCCCCCCCGGATGGCCTGGTAGAGCTCCTCTACGTCGAGGCCCATCTTCCGGCCGAGCGCGAAGCTCTCCGCGATCGCCGCGAACGTGCAGCCGACGATCATGTTGTTCACGAGCTTCGCGACCTCGCCCGCGCCGACCTCGCCGACGCGCACGACCGACGCGCCCAGCACCTCGAGCACCGGCTTGCAGCGGTCGAAGAGCTCCGCGGGACCTCCCACCATGATCGAGAGCGTCGCCGCCCGCGCCCCGCCCTCTCCGCCGGAGACCGGCGCGTCGAGGAAGCCGATGCCGCGCTCGGCGAGCCTCGCTGCGATCCGCTTGGTGACGGTGGGCTCCGTCGTGCTGGTGTCGATGACCGCGCCGCCGGGGTCCATGTGTAAGAGCAGCCCGCCGTCACCGGCGACCACGCGCTCGACGATCTCCGAGGACGGCAACGACAGCAGGACGAGGTCGCACGCGGCGCCGACCGCAGCCACGCTCGCCGCGCCTCGAGCGCCGGTCGACGGCTCCGTCCCGGACAACGTTCCATCGCCCGGAGGCCCGGCCGTCTCGAGCGTCGCGATCTTTGCGGAGTCGACGTCGAAGACGGTGAGGTCGTAGCGCCCGGCTAGGTGCCTGGCCATGTGACCGCCCATGACGCCCAATCCGATGAACCCGACCTTCACGCTCGTCCTCCCCGTCCTCCGGCCACCGTCAATCCCGCGCCAGGTACAGCGCGTACTCGCCGAACTCCGCGTTCGAGGCGACGAAGCCGTCGCCGTCGTCCGTCGCCACCATCGCTGTCCCGGCGGTGCCTGCGCCCGGGTCGACGATGATCCGCTCCAGCTCGAGCGGGGCGGCCTCGGTGACGCGGAAGCAGACCAGATCCTTCGAGCCCGCGCGGTTCCCGACCACCGCGACCGGTGTCCGGCCCAAGCTCCCGACCGA
>SKMG01000271.1 GCA_007121175.1 Trueperaceae bacterium
GCAGCTCGCCGCGCCGCGCACCGGCCTCACCGACGGGGTGAGCCGCGTGGCGATCGATGTCCCCCCCGGCCACCCGTACGAGGTGGCCGTCGACGGCTCGACCCTGGCGGTGCTGCTACCTGGCGTCCGCGCGCCGTCGTTCGTGCGCGAGCTCGACGATCCCAACGTGCGCTCCGTGGCCTTCGAGTTGATCGACGGCGTGGTCGCGTTGGTCGTGCGAACCACCTTCCCGCTCAGCGCCAGCGGCCAGGGCTTCAGCGTGGGCCAGCTCCAGCGCGAAGGGAACGACGTGCTGTTCGTCGATTTCGCACCGACCTTGCTCGGCGCCGAGGCTTTGGCGCCCATGGCCGACCCGGTGGTGGCTACGCCGAGCCCGCCCGTCGCCGCGCAGCCGGTGGTCCAGGCAAGCCCACGGCGCTACACCGTGGTGCTCGACGCCGGTCACGGCGGCCGGGATCCCGGCGCGGTCGCTCCCTGGGGCACCGAGTCCGAGATCGTCCTCGCGGTGTCGCTCAGGCTCCGCGCCCTGCTCGAGGCGCGCGGCGTGCACGTGATCGTCACGCGCGACGACGACACCTTCCTGTCGCTCCCGCAGCGCTCCACCTTCGCCACCACCGACCGCAACCTGTTCGTGTCGCTCCATGCCAACGCCGCCGACAACCGCCGCGCCAACGGCATCGAGACGTGGGTGTTCGGGCGTCCGCTCGACCCCTCGCTGATCGAGCTCGCGATCCTCGAGAACGGCGGCGGCGACGTGGGCACCACCCGCACCGCCGAGGCGGCCAGCATCGCCAGCGACATCACCGGCGACATCCTGCGCGAGACCCAGCTGAACTACTCGTTGGCGCTCGCCAACGTGGTCCAGGAGCGTCTGGTCGGGGCCACCGGAGCGGTCGACCGGGGCGTTCGGAAGAACCTGTTCTACGTGATCCGCAACTCGCGCATCCCGGCCATCTTGGTGGAGCTCGGCTTCGTCAGCCACGCCGAAGAGGGGCCTCGCTTGATGGATCCGCGTTATCAGGAGACGCTGGCGCAGGCGCTGGCCGACGGCATCTGGGAGTTCCTCGAGAACGGCGGCGTCATCGCCGAGCGCTGACGCCAGCAGCAGCAGGCGCCATGCGCTGCGCCGGGACAGCCGACCCGCTCCCCGGAGCCGCGGTGAGCCTAGACTGCTCGGGCCGCTCGGCCCCGTGCTCCGCCAGACGCAAAGTTCGCTCGTGGGCCTGCGGCGCTTGGAGGCAGCATGCATCGGTCTACGACCCATCGGTCAAGCGCCCCACGCCGGCAACGGCGGCTGCTCGTCGGCATCGTCCTGATCACGCTGCTCGGCGCCGCAGCGGCCGCCAGCGGCGTCACCCTCGGTGCGAGCGCCACGATCGACGCCACGGTCCACGACGTGCCGCTCGATCCCGAGTTGCGCGCAGGGCTGGGCACGGTCACCGCACGCTCGCCCGACGGCGACAGGGTCGCGAGGCTGCGGCTCGAGCGCGACGGCGAGCGCGTGGTGTTGCGCGGCGTGCTGCCCGACCTCGCGGGCTCGCCGCTGCTCGAACCGATCACCAGCCTCGAGCTGTGGCCCTGCCCGGTCAACGTCACCAACCGCGCGCACTTCCTGCCCGTGCAACTCCATGCCGACGGCCTCGGCGCAGTGAACCTCGGCACCGCTGCGCCCGCTCCCGACCCCCTCCCCGGCGACGTCTTGCTGGTGTTCGTGTACGCCGACGCGGCCGTGAGCGTCGCCGCGACCTGCAGCGGCGAGCTCGACGAGCCGCTCGTGGTGGACGTGCGCTTGCACAGCGGCTGGAACCTGCTCGCCAGCGAGCTCGTGCACGACGCCGGGGGACGGCACCTGTGGCTGCGAGCGTCCACCGCGACCGAGCGCGCACGAGCCCGCTGGTTCGCCGGCCCCTCGGGCACGACGGGCCCGCGGCGGCTCGATGTGGTACCGCGCGGCGACTGAGCAGCGCCGTCGGCTCGCACGAGGCCCGTCGACGCGCCGCGCGGCGCCCTGCCCATCGATGCAGGGTGCGCCACGGCCGCCAATCCGCAGCGGCCGAGCGTGCGGTGCTAGCATGGCCGCCAGGATGAGCCGCCTCCAGAAACGCAAACGCACACCGATCAGGACGGTCGAAGGGGCAGGCGGCGTGGTGATCAACGGTGCTGGACGCGTGCTGATGATCCGGCACAAGAACGGGACCTGGGTGTTCCCGAAGGGACACATCGAACCCGGCGAGTCCAAGACCCAGACCGCCGAGCGCGAGGTCGCAGAGGAAGCGGGCGTCGCTGCCAGCATCCTCGACCCGCGCATGACCTGGCAGACCGACTACGTGAACCCCCGCCGCGAGGCGCGGCGCATCACCTGGTACCTGCTCACCACCGAGGCCACCTCGACCGTCCAGACCGAGCCTCTCTTCCCCGAGGGGGGCTTCTTCCCGCCCGCCACCGCGATGCGCAAGCTGGCCTTCGACGAGGATCGCGGCGTGCTCCGCGGCGCCCTCAAGGCCGCCGAACGCGCCGGCCTCATCGCGCCCGACGATCTCGCCCGGGCCGTGCACGTAGCAGCCACCACGCGCGGGCGCGCCTCGGCCCAACGCGAGCGCGCCC
>SKMG01000447.1 GCA_007121175.1 Trueperaceae bacterium
ATCTGCGAGTGCTGGTACGAGCCGGGGGCCTCGAGCAGCAGGCGTTGCAGCAGGGGATGGGTGGGGCTCGAGAGCTCGAGCAGTCGGAAGTCGGTGAGGAAGCCGAAGCCGCTCTCCGCCAGGATCAGCAGACCCAGCGCGAGCACCCCGGCGATCACGCCGCCCGCGACGAACAGCGAGAAGGCCGTCGCCCCGGCGATGGGGGAGAGCCCGCCACCGAGCAGCACCATCACCGTGAGCGCCGTGCCGCCGGCGACACCGCCGAGCACGCCCGCCAGGAAGACGCCGGCCCGATTGGTGATCACCCGCACGCCTGCCACCGCCGCCAGCGAGCCGGCCGCGGCCGCGATCAGCGTGACGAGCGGTGTGGCGGGGACGATCACGGCCGTGACGAGCGCCATCCACAAGGCCCAGAAGAGCGCCGTCGTCTCATCGATCAGCACCGCCACGAGCAGCGGCACCAAGAGCACGAACACCAGGCTGGGCGAGACCAGCAGCGCGAGTCGCTGCAGCGCCAGCACCAGCAGGGTCAGGCCGATGAGGAACAGGATCTGCCGGGGCGTCACGCGAGCGGCCAGCCGTTCGCTGGCGTACACGGCCGGCAGGGTCAGAAGCAGCGCCAGCAGCAGGCTGCCGAGCACCACCACCACCGTGCGGCTCACGGCGTCGACCCGCGGCGAGTAGAGGCCGGCGGCCTCCAGGATGCGCAAGTGGTCGTCGGTCAGGGTCTCGCCTTCGCGCACGATCACCTGGCCCGCCTCGAGCGCCTGCATGCGCAGCGTCACGCCGGCGGCCGTGCCGGCGCGGGCTGCCTCGGTCAGTCGCTCGCTCGGCGTGGCCGTGGCGACCAAGCGGCGGTCGAGGAGGATCTGCACCTCGCGCCGGCGTTCCGGTGGGGCCGCCGCCACCGCTTCGGTGATCACCGACGCGAGCTCCTCGGCGCGCACCCCACGCGGGGCGTTGTAGCGCCGTATCAGCACGTCGAGGCTGGCCTCGGGCAAGCCGATGCCCGCGAACGATCCGAGCACCACGCGCTGCAGCGTCGAGTCGACGGTGTAGATGGTCTGGACCTGCTCGACGGCGGCCTGGCGCTCCCGCTCCGTGGCGATCCGGTCGGGGACCAGCAGGTCGACGGGGGCGACGAATGCCTGTGGGCTGGGGTCGCCGACCTCGAGCAGCGCCGTGCGGCGCTCGGCGTAGACGGAGTACAGCAGACCGGCGAGCGCAAGCACCACGAGCGTCCAGGCGAGCACGCTCCGCAGCGGGCGGCGCCGTGCGCGTGGGTCAGCTCTCGTGCTCATCGTAGGCCCGGATGATGCGCGCGACCAACGGGTGGCGCACCACGTCGCCGTCGTCGAAGCCGATGAAGGAGAGCCCTTCGATGCCGGCCAGGATGCGCTCCGCCACCTTGAGCCCGCTCTCGACGTTGCCCGGCAGGTCGACCTGGGTGCGGTCGCCGGTCACCACGACGCGGCTGTTGAACCCCATGCGCGTGAGGAACATCTTCATCTGCTCGGGCGTGGTGTTCTGGGCCTCGTCGAGGATGATGAACGCATCGTTGAGCGTGCGGCCCCGCATGAAGGCGAGCGGCGCGACTTCGATGGTGCCGGTCTCGAGCAGCTGGTCGACGCGATCCGGCGGCAGCATGTCGTAGAGCGCGTCGTAGAGCGGCCGCAGGTAGGGGTCGATCTTGGCCTGCAGATCGCCCGGCAGGAAGCCGAGGTGCTCGCCGGCCTCGACCGCCGGCCGCGTCAGGATGACGCGCTTCACCTGCCGCGAGGTGAGCGCCTGCACCGCCATCGCGACGGCCAGGTAGGTCTTGCCGGTGCCGGCCGGCCCGATGCCGAAGATGATCGGGTGTTCGCGGATGGCGTTGACGTAGCGGCGTTGGTTGACCGTCTTGGGACGCGTCCGGCCGGGTAGCCCGCTGCCGTTGTCGTCGGGTCGGTGCGCTTCGGCAGGGTCGAAGCGGCCGAGGTCGGCATGCGCGATCTCGGCACCATGCAGCTCGCCGCCCGCTCGGATGGTCGCGAGCAACGACCGGAACGTGCGCTCTGCCTCGGCCACGGCCTCGGGCTCGCCGCTGAGGCGCACTTCGTCGCCGCGCGCGACCACCTTCGCCGCGAGCCGACTACGCAGCGCCCGCAGGTGCTCGTCGTTGTGCCCGAACAGGCGCAGCGCCTCGCTCGGGCTCCGCAGTTTCAGCGTGACGCTGGCGGAGATGGCTTCCTCCGGTTCCGGTGCGCCACCGGACCGCTCAAGATCATGTGCCACAGGACGCCCCTACGAATGGAGCGGAAGTCGAGCGACACCAAGTCCTGGGCCACCTCGCGTGCGCGGGCCTGGGCTTGGCGCTCGCTGCCGCTCGCGCCAGGCAGCCGGCGCTCGACCTCGAGGGCGGGGGCGTCTTCCTTCAGTTGTGGACGCTTGAGCGTGCGCTGCCCCCACGGTGCGGCCGGCTTCGGTCGCGCCTTCGGGAACGGGTCGCGTGCTGGTGGACGTGCCGTGCGCGGTGCGCGCGGCTGGAGCGCGGGGCGGGGCGCCGGCCTCGCGGTCTGGCCCGCACCCGCGCTGGCGATCGTCCGGCCAGCCGGAGCGG
>SKMG01000022.1 GCA_007121175.1 Trueperaceae bacterium
CGGGTGACCGGGTCGCGCTCCTGCACCAGCGGGTAGACGAAAGGCCGCATCGGCGAGCCCTCGTGCCAGATCCGGATCGGTTGCGGCGGACGGTAGACGTCACCGCGGTGCTGCACGGTGATGCCGTAGGGGGCCAGGAAGGGGGCAAACAGCGCCACGAGGTAGAGGACGATCAGGATCAGCCCGCCGACCATCCCCGCGCGGTTGGCGGTGAAGCGGCGCCAGGCCTTGCTTCGGCGGGGCCGGGTACGCGCGGCCTGCGGACCGCCGTGCCTGGGCTCGGCGCCGCCGCCAGGCGGCGTGCCGCCCGCGGTGATCGGGCCCCGCTCGGCGGCCTCGCGGACGCGCGTGGGCTCAGCCATAGCGGATCCGTGGGTCGACCCAGGCGAGGGCCAGGTCGGCGAGCAGGTTGCCGACCATCAGCAGCGCGCTGGCGAACAGCAGCAGCGTCATGGCGACGTACTGGTCCTTGGCGAGCAGGCTATCGAAGAGCAGCGGTCCGATGGTCGGCAGGTTGAGCACGATCGAGGCGATGATGGTGCCGTTGATCAGCTCCGGCAGCTGCAGGCCGGCCATCGACACCAGCGGGTTGATCGCGGTGCGCACGGCGTGCCGGTTGATGACGCGGCGCTCAGCCAGGCCCTTGGCGCGGGCGGTGCGGACGTAGTCGGCGTGCAGCACGTCGAGCAGGTTCGCGCGCATCTGCCGCATCACCGTGGCGATGCCGGCGGTACCGATCGCCAGCACCGGGATCCAGAGGTGGTTGAGCAGGTCGACGAACTTCGGCCACGACCAGGGTGCGCCGATGAAGCGCGGGCTGTTGAGCCCGCCGACGTTGGTGCCGCCATAGGAGAGCACCAGCGCCACCAGCAGCAGCGCCACTAAGAAGTCGGGCACGGCCAGGCCGATGTAGCCGATGAAGGAGGCCACGGCGTCGGTGACGCCGTTGCGCCGCAGCGCGGTGTAGATGCCGAGCGGCACCGCCACGATCCAGGCGAAGCCGAGCGTGACCACCGCCACCACCACCGTCCAGGCCAGCCGCTCGCCGATCATGGTGGTCACCGGGCGGTTGGCGAAGAAGGAGTAGCCGAAGTCGAGCCTGGTGACGATGCCCCAGATCCAGCGCACGTACTGCTCGACCGGCGTCCGGTCGAGGCCGAGCTGGGCGTTGATGCGGGCGACGGTCTCGGGCGAGAAGCGCGGGTCCTCTAAGTAGCGATCGGTGAAGGAGCCCGGCTGGAGCTGGATCACGAAGAAGCAGATGGCCGAGACCAGCAACAGTGTCGGGAAGAACAGCAGTATGCGGCGCGTGAGGAAGACCAGCACGTGAGACCTCGTCAGTGAGGAGGGAGCGCACGAAGCGGGCGCCCTCAAAGCGATACGCGAGCGCGAAATAGCGAGCGTGCGGGGAGGGGCTACCTCCCCGCACGCGTTTCGGTCAGCGGCGGTAGTACAGCGGGACGGGGTTGTAGCCCGGGATCACGCCCAGGCTGTAGACGAAGTTGCCGACGGTGTCGTACACCGCGGCGACGTTGGCCGGCTTGGCGATCATGATCACCGGCACGTTCTCAGCGTTGAGGCGCTGCCACTCGCGGTAGAGCTCGGCACGCACCTCGGCGTCCATCTCGACGCTGCCGCGGTCGAAGATCTCGAAGATGCGCTCTTCCCAGGGCTCCATGACGTCGAAGTTCGGCGCCTCGCCCGGGTTCTCGGGCTGCGTGGCGCGGTGCCAGTAGTAGAGCGAGCCGCCGGGCTGCCAGATCGGCTTGCGCAGCTCCGGGTCAGGCTGGTTGCCGAGCGCCACGACGATGGCTTCGTAATCGCCCGAGAGGCCGGTGCCGAGCAGCTGGCTGGCCTGGATGCCCTGCAGGTTCGCGCGCACGCCTACTTCCGCGAAGTCGTTCTGGAGGATGGTGGCGATGTCGGTGAAGACCGCCGAGTCGCTGCCGTAGGTGAGCGTGAACTCGAGCGGCCGGCCGCCGGGCAGGTTGCGCACGCCGTCGCCGGTGGTGTCGACCAGATCCAGCGCGTCGAGCGCGCTGGCGGCGGCCTCTAGGTCGTAGTGGTTCATGAGGCCGGTGGTGTCTTCATAGAAGGCGGCGTTCACCGGCGCGGTCGGTGTGCCGGGCAGCTCGGCGAGGCCGTTGTAGACGTCCTCGATGATGCGCATGCGGTCGACGGCGTACTCCATCGCCCGCCGGAACTCGACTCCTGAGAACAGCTCGGCGAGGGCCGGGTCGGCGGCGTTGAAGTTGAACGCGAGGTGGGGAGGCGAGCCGAACAGCGCGGGCGACTCGATCACGCTGAAGCCGGCGCCGGCGAGCTCGCGGCTCTTGAAGTCGGGGAACTGGGCGCCGGAGATGTTGAGCTGATCGAGGTTGCCGGCCAGGAACTGGGCGGTCTGGGCTTCGGTGCCGGGGACGATCAGGAGCTCGAGCCCATCGAAGTACGGCAGCCGCGTGCCCTCTTCGTCGACCTTCCAGTAGTCCTCGTTGCGCTCGAGGCGCACCAGTTGTCCGGGAACGTAGGCGCTCAGGCGGAAGGGCCCGGTGCCGACGACTTCACTGGGATCGACCGAGGTGGGCCAGGC
>SKMG01000180.1 GCA_007121175.1 Trueperaceae bacterium
CGCAGGACGCGGTCGCTCCCGGACTGGACCGGCAGGTGGATGTAGTCGCAGACGTTGGGCTCGTCGCGGATCACGTCGATCACGTCGCTGGTGAAGTTCATCGGGTGGCTGGTGGTGAACTTGACGCGTGGCACGCCGAGCTGCGCGACGAGCCGGAGCAACTCTGCGAACGACGGTAGTTCCGGATCGCCGAGGCCGTAGCTGTTCACGTTCTGCCCGAGCAGCACCACCTCCTGCACGCCAGCGTCGCGCATCGCCTGGACTTCCTGCACGATGACCGAGAGCGGCCTCGAGACCTCGGGACCGCGCGTGTCGGGCACGATGCAGTAAGTGCAGTGGTGGTCGCAGCCGCGCATGATCGTGACGAAGCCAGTCTGGGTGCCGACCGGTGGCGGCGGCGTGAGGTGCTGTGCGAGGTCGTCGCGGAAGCGTAGCGCCTCGATGGGGCCTGCCGGGTCAGCCATGGCGGGGCCGCCGGCGGAGCCGCCCGGTGCGGCTTTCGAGGCCGGCTCGGGCTGGCCCGCGTGATGGAGCCGGGCCCCGCCTCGCGCCCGCCGCTCCTCGAGCTGCTCGATGGCCGGCAGGATGTCGGTGATCGCTCCGGGGCCGATCACTACGTCGACGCCGAACTTGCGCGCGATGCTGCGTCCCTCGTCGAGCTGCGCGAGGCAGCCCATCAGGCCGATCGCGAGCTTGCGACCCTTCCGTCGCTCCTTGCGAAGGTCGCCGAGCAGCGACACCACCTTCTCGACCGGCTTGCCTCGCACGGCGCAGGTGTTGAGCAACAGCAGTTCAGCGTCCTGCGGCGCGTCGACGAGCTCGTGCCCGCCGGAGACCAGCTCCGACTGGATGGTCAGCGTGTCGTACTCGTTCATCTGGCACCCGTAGGTCAGGACGTGCGCTCTCACGCTCCACCCCCGACCGGCGCCGCATGGGCCCCGACATTCACGTGCGCCATCGTAGCAGCGGCACGCTTGGCGTGCGGCCGCCGGCGCGTCACGCCGAGGTGCGGACGAACGCGGCTATGAACACCAGGACCAGCGAGGCGACGCTCGTCAGGAAACCGTAGAGCATCAGCCTCGGCACGAGGCGTGCCACTGCCGGGACGACGCTCGCGACCACCGCCAGGATTCCCGCCAAGAACAGCCACGAGGCGGCGAGCAGCCAGCCGTCGAGGACGGGGTCGCCGGTGCTCATGGCGCTTCGGTTGGGGCAGCGGCGCTCGAAGGCATCACGCCGCGAGCATACCGGCCGAGGGGTAGCCTAGTGGGGTGACGCCACACGCGGACGAGCTGCCCCCCAAGATCGCCGGCGGGTTCCGTGAGCGCGTGCTGGCGGTCGTGCGGGCGATCCCGTACGGCCGGGTGGCCACCTACGGCCAGGTGGCGCTGCTCGCCGGCGCGCCGCGGGCGGCGCGACAGGTGGGCGGCGTGCTGCACCGCAGCGGTACCGAGGGGGGCTTGCCCTGGCACCGGGTGATCAACGCCGCCGGCGGCATCTCGACGTACAAGGTGGGCGCTGGCGCACTGCAGGAGGCGCTCTTGCGGGCCGAGGGCATCGAGGTCGGCCCCGACGGCGTCGAGCTGGCGCGCTACCTCTGGCGGCCCGAAGAGACCGAAGAACCCGGCGTCGGCTGAAGCGTCGGCACCATGACGGCGACGACGCGCTGCTCGTAGACGCGCCGCCAGACGCCGAAACGCACCACGGCGCGGACGAAGAAGCCGCCGTGCTCGCGCAGGTTGCGGGCGTAATGGCCCAGGCCGGGGACGACCGGGCCGAGCACCCCGAGCGCCGACGCCAGCAGCTCGCTCGCGACGTCGTGCTGCGCGAGCGACGGGACGGGCGCGAGGAAGCGGGCGTGGAAGGCGTGCTCGCGGCGGCCGTGCAGCGGCTCGCCGCTGTGCAGCACGTAGCCGTCGAGGACGCGGCTGCGCAACCTGGTCTGGCGGCGCCCCTGGCGCCGGACGTGCTCGTAGTAGCGGTCGACCAACTCGATGCGCACCCACACGCGCGCAAGCGTCCGGTACGGGATCAGCGTCAACACCGCCTCGAACGGCTCGCCGGTGCGCACGGCCTGGGGCACACTGACCGCGGCTCGGTTGAACGAGCGCTGCCAGACCGCCTCCACGAGCGCTTGCAGGGCGGCGGCGCCGGTGATCAGCACCTCGAGCAACACCCATGGCGCCCCGATCCCGAGCCGCTCGAGCCAGCGCGGCGTCAGCAGCAGCAGCACGCCGCCGGCTGCGAGCGCGCCGTAGATCAGCAGCCCCCAGGTCGCGCCGACCTCGAACCACTGCGGTGAGCGCGGCAGGTCGAGGGGCGGATCGTCATGCCAGCGCTGGGCGATGCCGCAGGCGTCGCAGGTGAGAGCGGCGTCGAGGTTTTCGAAGGAGCAGCTCGCGCACACCCATGCCACGCTCCGATGCTAGACCGGCGGTCCACACACCGGCGTGTAGGATGACCCACATGGATCTCGTGGTGGTCGACCTCACGCGCGAACTGGTGCGGAGTGAGAGCCCGACGGGTCGCGAGTCGCCCGCCGCGCGCGCCTTCGCCGGTGCCCTGACCGAGCTCGGCTTCGACGAGGTCGGCCTCGACGGCGCGGGCAACGTCGTGGCCGAGCTGCACCGCGGCGAGGGCCCGACGGTCTTGCTCAACGGGCACATCGACACGGTGCCCGCGGGCGATCCCGATGCCTGGCCACATCCGCCGTTCGAAGGTGTGTTGGACGGTGGACGCGTGTACGGCCGCGGCGCTTGCGACATGAAAGGAGCGCTCGCGGCGATGGCCGTCGGCGCCCGGCTGGCAGCCGACCAGGACGTCGCGGGTCGCATCGTCGTGAGCGCCGTGGTGCAGGAGGAAGTCTGCGGACTCGGCGCCCGCTACTTAGCCGGCACCCAGCGTGCCGACGTGGTGATCCTGGGCGAGCCCAGCGATCTGCGCCTGATGCTCGGGCACCGCGGCCGCACGGAGGTGCGTGCCGCTTTCCCGGGCCGGATCGCCCATGCTGCACGGGCCGAGCTCGGCGAGAACGCGCTGGCGCGCGCGGCACACTTCATCACGCGCCTCCACGGGCTCGAGCTGCCCGCCGACGCGCGTCTGGGACGCTCGAGTGCCACCGCCACCTCGCTGGTGACCTGGCCCAAGGACGGCACGAACGTGGTGCCCGGCTCTGCGGAGCTGGTGATCGACTACCGCAGCGTGCCGGGCGAGACCCGGCACGACCTGCTCGAGCGGCTCCGCGCGCTCGATCCGGGCGCCCAACTCGAGGTCCCGGAAGAGCTCTTCCACAGTGAGGACGGATTGGTCGCGATGACCCTCGCCCGAGACAACCCCTCCTACCTGCTCGCCGAGGACCACTCGGCTGTCGACACCGCCCGGCGAGCGCTCCAGAGCGCGCTCGACGGCCCGGTCGAGACCGACACTTGGTGGTTCGCCACCGACGCGCCGCACTTGTCCGCCCTCGGGGCGCCGGTGCTCGGGTTCGGACCCGGCGATCCGGAGCTCGCGCACACCAGCCGGGAGCACGTCCCGGTGTCGCAGCTGCACGCCGCGGTGGCCGGCTACCGGGCCCTGGTCACGGCCTTCTTGGGGCGCCGAGCGTGAAGGGCTCCACGGTGACCGTCAACGGCGAGCCCTGGACGGTGGTCGATGTGGCACCGGCGATGCCGCTGGCCGAGATGGTGGCCGCACTGCTCGAGGAGGAGGGGTTTGTCACCATCGTCCGGAGCGCCGGTGGCTTCCCGGACTTGCTCTCGGTGCTGGGCGCGAGTGATTCCCGCATCGGTTTGGTGCTGGTGCCCCAGGATGACGCGGAGCGGGCACTGGCGCTGATCGAGGAGACCGTCACGGACTACGTCGGTGATGACCTCGACACGGTCATGGCCGAGCTGCAGCGCTCGCCAGATGCGCTCGGCGTCGATGACGAGTCGCTCTCCGCGGACGACGACGAACTGGCGATCGGCGACGAGCTCGAGGACGATGACGACGCAGACCTCAGGCGGCTCGACGAAGGCTGAGCACCGGGCGCAGCGCAAGCGCGCCGCTCGCGCTCGGGCCGCCCGCATCAGCCTGGTCGGGGCCGCCGCGGTGGTGGCGCTCAAGCTGGTGGCGTGGCGGACGACCGGTTCGGTGTCGTTCCTGTCCGACGCGGCCGAGTCGTTGGTCAACGTCGCATCGGCGATCACGCTGATCGTCGCGGTGCGCCTCTCGTCGCGCCCCGCCGACTTCGACCACCGCTACGGGCACCAGAAGGCCGAACTGCTCTCGAGCGTCTTCGAGGGCGCCATGATCCTGGTGGCGGCCGGCGCGATCCTGTGGTCGGCCGGGCAGCGGCTGATCCGGCCCGAACCGCTCGAGCAGGTGGGGCTCGGGATGCTGCTGATCGGGGTGGCTGCCGCCCTCAACGCGCTGCTGGTCGCCTACCTGCTGCGCGAGGGGCGGCGCCACGCATCGCCGGGGCTGATCGCCAACGCACGGCACCTGCGGACCGACGTGTGGACCTCGGTCGGCGTCGTGCTCGGCGTCGGTCTGGTGGCGTTCACCGGCTGGGAGCGGCTCGACCCGCTGGTGGCGATCATCGTGGCGGCCAACATCGTCCGTGAGGGCGTCAAGGTGCTCACCACGAACATGTCGCGGCTGCTCGACGAGCGCCTGCCTGAGGCCGAAGAGCGGGTGATCATGGATGCCCTCGAGGCGCACCCGGCGGTGCTCGGCTACCACCGGCTGCGCACGCGCGCGGCCGGGCGGGCGCGCTTCGCGGAGGTCGACCTCTTCGTCGATCCTGAGATCAGCGTCCGGGAGGCGCACGAGGTGGCGGCGGCGATCGAGGAGCGGGTGCACGGACAGCTCGACGAGCTCACCACCACGCTGCACGTCGAGCCCTACGTCGAGGGAGTGCGTGACGGGTCGCGGCGGCCGCGTGACGAGTACCCGGAGCCCGAGCGTGCGAGCGAGACCGACAGCTGAGCGCTGTCGGCGTCGACGAAGCGCAAGGGGGCGTCGGCCCACTCCGGCCCGGCGTACTCGACGCCGATGCGCTTCAAAGCCAGGATGCGCTCGGGCGGTCGGCCCGGGTGCAGCGTCAGCGGCGGAGCGTCGAGCCGCGCGCCGAGCAGCCGCCGATCGATGCCGAGCAAGCGCGTGAGCCGCCCCGGGCCGTCGCCACGCGCGCTGCCGTCTGTCCCGCGCGTGCCGGGCGCCGGCTCCAGCGCCCGCACCAGCACCGCCTGTGGGTCGCCCTCGGCACCGGTGACGACATTGAAGAGCTCGTGCAGCCCGTAGACCAGGTAGACGTAGGCACGGCCGGCGGGACCGAACATGATGTCGGTACGCTGAGTCCGTCCCTTGGCGGCGTGGCAGGCTCGGTCGTGCGCCCCGACGTACGCCTCGGTCTCGACGATGCGCCCGCTCCGCACCACGCCGTCGTGCCCGACCAGTCGCAAGCTGGCGCCGAGCAGTGCCCGCGCCACGACCTCGGCGGGGCGCGCGTAGAAGTCCAGCGGAAGGGGCGTCGGAGCGATCTCACCCTCCAGGACGCCGTTCATCGGGTGGCGCTGCACGCGGCCAGGATATCAGCGACAGGCAGAGCGCCGCCGACGGGTAGCAACACGAGGCGCTGGACCGGTGCGCCCAGGGCCAGGTGATCGGCGGGTACGGCGGGGCGATCTGATCGGTCCTGGCCGGGTGCTCACTCCACGCTGCGGAAGCCGCGTCCGTCCCAGCCCGAGTAGCTGTAGAAGCGCCCTGGCACGCGGTCACGGAGGTAGCTCGCGAGCGGCTGGCGTAAGGGGGCGATCGGGATGATCCGCTCGACCTCCTCGACCGGCACGAAGCGCGCCTCGACGATGAACCCATCCGGGTCGCGCGGGTGCAGCAAACCATCGTAGGCCGCCAGGAAGGCGAACGAGACCGCGCGGTCGTTGCGCCGCTGGTCCTCGACATGGACCGCGTAGGCGAGGTGGACGATGCGGGTGAGCTCGAGTCCGGTCTCCTCGCGCACTTCGCGGGTCAGCGCGTCGAGCGTGGACTCGCCGCGTTCGACGACGCCGCCGGGCAGCGTCCAGCGCACGTGGCCGTACCCCTGCCAGTCGTTGCCGACGAGCAGCACCCGTCCCCGTGAGTCGAGCAAGATGGCGGCGGCGACGACGAACTCACGCCGCGCCACGCCCCGCCTCTCTCCCGGCCGGCCGCCCCTCGAGCATCGCGTCACCGCGTCGTTCGAGCTGCCGAGCCTCGTCGGCTCGCGCGAGGGCCTCGGTGAGCGGAGCGAGGCCGCCAGCGAGGACGCCTTCGAGGTCGTGGGTGGTGAACCCGATGCGGTGATCGGTGACGCGCGATTGCGGCACGTTGTAGGTGCGGATCTTCTCCGAGCGCTCCCCGCTGCCGATCTGTACCAGCCGCGCCTCGCGCTCCTCGGCTTGGGCACGTGCCCGCTCGCGCTCGAGGAGCCGCGCCCTGAGCACGGTGAGCGCCTTCTCCTTGTTCTTGTGCTGCGACTTGCCGTCTTGGCAGGTGACGACGAGCTCCTCGGCGGTGCCCGGCTTGAAGGTGATGCGGACCGCGCTGTCGGTGGTGTTGACGGACTGTCCGCCGGGGCCCGAGGCGCGGTACACGTCGACGCGGTAGTCGGAAGGGGAGAGCTCGACCTCGGCGTCTTCGGCGACCGGCAGCACCGCCACCGTGATGGTGCTGGTGTGGATGCGCCCCTGCGCCTCGGTGCTGGGCACGCGCTGAACGCGATGCACGCCCGACTCGTACTTGAAGGCCCGGTAAGCGCCACGACCCCGAACCTCGAATGAGGCCTTCGACACGCCGCCGACCTCGGTGAGGTAGCTGTCGAGCGGCTCGACGGTGAAGCCGAGCAGGTCGGCGTAGCGCCGGTACATGTTCATCACGTCGGCCGCGAACAGCGACGCCTCGTCGCCGCCGGCGGCAGCGCGTAGCTCGACGATCACGTCGTCGTCATCGAAGGGGTCGCTCGGTAGCAGCGCCCGCTGCAGCACCGTCTCGAGCTCCGCGGCCTCGACATCGAGCCGCTCGAGCTCGTCGCGAGCGACCTCGGCCAACTCGGAATCGTCGAGCAGCGCAGCGGCCTCGTCGCGCTCGCGGCGGACCCGCTGCAGCGAGCGGGCGGCCTCCGCGGCCGGCCGCAGGGCCCCGTAGCGGCGCATGAGCGCCCGGTAACGGGTCTGATCGGCGAGCACGGCGGGATCGGCGAGCTGGGCCTCCAGCGCGGTGAACTCGTCGAGGACAGGGTCCAGGGGGAGGCTCATCGAGACAAGTCTACCGTGACGTCACGCGCGTTCCGGTCTAGGCCGGCGCTTGGCCTGCGCCTCGAACGTCAGCGCACGGTGACGATCACGAGCCCCTGCCAGCGCGCGAAGCGGGCATCGCCGGATCGGGCGTCGTACGTCCCGGCGGAGAGGGGCTGCGGGGGAGCGCTCAGCAGGGCGTCGAGCACCGCGTGGCGCAAGCTGGAGAGCGGCAGGGTGGGCGGCAGCGCCAGCGCCGCCACTTCCTCGAAGGCGCGCTGCAGCAGGACCAGCGCGTCGTCGACCGCCGCCACGCTGGCGCGCGCGGCGGGGTCGAGGCGCACCCCGGCGACCGACAGGCGTTCGCTCACCGTTTCGGCCGCCTCGCGGTTCGGGTGGTCAGGAGGCAATGCCTCGAGCACGCTCACCGGCGCGACCGCCGAGCTGACCTGCCACCACACGTCGCCCGCGTCCGGCGGTTCGCTCGGAGACTCGCGCGCGCTGCTCAGGCGTCCCCATACGGCTGCGGGCACCGTCTCGGGCCGCACGTAGGCCGGTCCCAGCCAGCCACGACGGCGCAAACCGTCGAGCGCGAGCGCGGTGTCGCGGGCGAGGCCCCAGACCACCACGGCGCCCGGCGCGCGGGTCGCCGCCCACAGCGCCTCGGGTGTGAGGACGGTGGCCGCTGGCGAGTAGCGCACCGTGCCGACCGGTTCCCGGCCCGCGTCGGCGAGGGCCCGCTCGAAGCTCTCGGCGGCGTCGTGACCGAAAGCATTGTCGAGCGTCATCAGCGCGAGCGCGCTCTTGCCTTCCTCCGCCACGTGCACCGCGATCGCCGTGAGCTGCGTGCGCACATCCGGCCGCAGCGACAGCGTCCAGCGGCGCTCGACCGAAGCGGCGCCATCGAGCCCCAGCAGCACCACGCCCGCGGACTCGGCGAGCCTGGAGACGCGCTCGCCGGCCGCCGGCGCACTGCAGCACACCAGCGCGAGAGCGCCCTGATCGATCAGCTCGCGCGCGATCGCCTCGGCCCGCCGCGGCTCGCCACCGTCGTCGCGGACGTCGACCACGAACGGTGCGCCGTACACGCCGCGACGCGCGAGCGCCGCCGCCGCGAACTCGGCTGCGCGCGCCTGCTGCGCTCCGAGCGGGCTGCCGGCGCTGGAGGAGACGATCACGCCGACCAGCCAGCTTCGCGCCGCCGCAGGCTGTGCTGCCGCAGGCTGCGCACCCGCCGGCTGTGCCAGGGCGGGCTGGGCCAGCGCTGTCTGGGCCCGCCCAGGCTGCGCCAAATTGGAGAGGGCGAACGTCAGCAGCGCGGCGGCGGCGAACAGGCGGGTCGACGCTAGAGCGTACGGGCGGAAGCGGCTGCGGGAAGGCACCATCGGCACCGTCGTACCCGAGCGGTGCGTGAGAGGCGTGTGCGAGGTGGGTGGTGCGCCCGGCAGGAATCGAACCTGCGACACGAGGCTTAGGAGTCCCCTGCTCTATCCACTGAGCTACGGGCGCGCGAACACTGCCGCCCGGGACGTCGAGGTCGGGCGCCAGCACTCGAGTGTACCGGAGACCCACCGGGGTCATCAGCGGCGCCGCCGACAGTGGCGCAGGCGGCGGATCGTCGGCGCAAGCGCTGGGGCGGCCGCTGGATGTGTGAGCGATGAACATAGTGTGTGACCGTGATCCCTGACGCAGACATTTCGCAGCTTTGCGTCTATGGTGCCAGCATGAACGGGTATCCTGCCACCACCGGGCTCCATGAGCGTACGCCTGCCGCACTGGAGGTGGCGAACTGGAGGCGACCGGCATGATGCACGTCTTCCTGACCGCCCTGGCGCTGCTGTTCTGGGTCATCCTCGGGCACGGCCACACCTGGGTATTCTCGGCCCTGGCCATCAGCGCTATCTGGAACGACTACCGACAGCGACACGCGCGGGCCCTGGCCCTGGGGCCGGCCGCGGTATCCGAACCCGTCAACCCTGCGCCGGTCGGGCAGGCGGCGCCGGTCGGGCACGCGAGGCACCGCGCGCACGCCCGATCGCACGCGCCGCAGCGTGGGACGTCGTCAGCGTCCTTCGGCGGCGCCAACGCCGCGCCGCTCCGGAGGATGCCGCCCGTCAGGGCGTACCGTAGGAATCCCGCGGCCTCGGGACGCGGGTAGTCGGGCTCGAGCGACGCACCTGTACTCGGCGGGCGCGACCGCTCGTGGGCAGCCGCAGCGGGCACCGTTGAGCGTCGGGCTGCCGGTCGTGTACCGACCGGCAGCCCGCGCTAGCTCAGGCCGGAACGCGCTCCTTCTGCTCGCGCTGCCAGTGACGGTGCTGCGCGATCGCCTCGGTGAAGCGCTCGCCGAAGCCCGAGAGGGCGGCGCCAACTTCGGCCAGCGTGACCACACCGAGGTCGGTGACGGGCTCGGCGCCCTCGGAGAAGCTGACGCCGGTCAGCTGCGAGGCGCGCAGCAGCTCGACGCCCTCGCCGATCGCCGCGACCGTCTTGCAGTGCCTGAACGCCTCGTTGACGAAGTGCAGGGCGTCGCCGTGCCCCTTGAGTGTCTCGACGCTCTCGCGCCCGCCGGCCACCAGTACCGCATCAAACATGATCGAGGCGGTCACCACGTAGCTCTTGTCGACCAGCACGTCGCCGCCCGAGCCGCGTAAGCGTCGCTGGTGTTGCGAGACGATCTCGCAGCGGGCGCCGCGGCCCTCGAGCAACTCCTTGACCGAGTTGAGTGACGCATGGTCGAAGCCGTCCGCCGCCAGGATCGCGATCTTGCGTGTCGCGA
>SKMG01000131.1 GCA_007121175.1 Trueperaceae bacterium
CATCGTGCGCGGCCGCGGCCGCACGCTCGGCATCGCTGGGTGCAGTGGCCGCGCTCTCGGCGTCGCGGGGCGCCGCAGCGCGGCTCGCCGCAGCGTCGGGGCGGCCCTGCTGAGCGGCTCGCTGCTTGGCCCAGCCGTCCTTGAGCGACACGATGCGGTCGAAGACCAGACGCGCGCCCCGGCCGTCGGCCGGGTCGCGCCAGAAGTAGCCGAGCCGCTCGCACTGGTAACGCACGTCGGGCGCGTCGCGCAGCACGCTCGGCTCGATGACGCCGTGGCGCACCACCAGCGAGTCGGGATCGAGGTGATCGGTGAAGGGGCCACCGGCGGCGTCCGGGTCGGGCGTCGAGAAGAGCCGATCGAAGAGCCGGAACTCGGCCTTGGCGCCAGCCTCGGCATCGACCCAGTGGATGGCAGCCCAGACGCGCACCCCCTCAGGGTTCGCCCCGAGCGAATCCGGCACGACCGACGCCCGCACGAGTTCCACCCGCCCGTCGGCTCCGGTCTCGACGGCGTCGCAGTGCACCACGAAGGCGTGACGCAGCCGCACCGCGCGGCCGGGCGCGAGGCGCTTGAACCCGCTCGGTGGTTCGAGCGCCACGTCGTCGCGCTCGATCAGCAATCGCCCTGAGATGGGAACGCGCCGCTGCGGCGAATCCGGACGGTCCGGGAAGCGCGGGGCGCTCACCTCGAACAGGTCCTGCGGCAGCCCCGTGAGCTCGAGCTCGACCGGATCGAGCACCGCCATCACGCGCGGGGCGACCGGATTCAGCGTATCGCGAATGCTCTCGTCGAGCACGTCCGGGCTGGTGCGCGAGGGGCTGCGCGTGACGCCGATGCCGGTGACGAACGCGCGCACGGCCTCGGGCGGCACGCCGCGGCGCCGCAGACCGGCGATCGTCGGCATGCGCGGATCGCTCCAACCGGTGACGAAGCCGCCTTGCACCAGCGCGATCAGCTTGCGCTTGCTCAGCACCGTGTGGTCGAGCGACAGGCGGGCGAACTCGTACTGCCGCGGCCGCGGCTCGGGGAACAGGCGCTCGACCAGCCAGTCGTAGATGGCGCGGTTGTTCTCGAACTCGAGCGAGCACAGCGAGTGGGTGATCCCCTCGAGCGCGTCGGAGAGCGGGTGCGCGAAGTCGTAGAGCGGGTAGATCGGCCAGGCGTCGCCGCAACGGTAGTGGTGCGCGTGCTTGATGCGGTACAGCACCGGATCGCGCAGCACGATCGTGGGCGAGGCCATGTCGATCTTCGCCCTGAGCACGTGCTCGCCGTCACCGAACTCGCCGGCGCGCATGCGCCCGAACAGGTCGAGGTTCTCCTCGACGCTGCGCGTGCGATAGGGGCTCTCGACGCCGGGCTCGGTGAGGGTACCGCGTCCCGCGCGGATCGACTCCTCGCTCTGCGAATCCACGTACGCCAGAGCGCGCTCGACGAGCGTGGTGGCGTGCCGGTACAGCTCCTCGAAGTAGTCGCTCGCGAAGCGCAGTTCGTCCCACTCGAAGCCGAGCCAGGCGATGTCGTGCTGGATCGCCTGCACGAACTCGGGGTCTTCGGTGGTGGGGTTCGTGTCGTCCATGCGAAGGTTGACACGTCCGCCGTAATCCCGCGCCAGCCCGAAGTCGAGCGTGATGGCCTTGGCGTGCCCGATGTGGAGGTAGCCGTTGGGCTCGGGCGGGAAGCGCGTCACCACCGTGCTGACGCGGCCGCTGGTCAGGTCAGCGTCGATGACGTCGGTGACGAAGTTCGTCGGAACGGTGCGGGCCTCGGGGGCGGGGATGGTCGCAGTGGTGCGCGGATCAAGCACGCTGTTGGGCTCCTTCTGGCGAGGCGGCCGCCGGCATACAGGCGGCTCATCGAGGCTAGCATCCGGCGGCGCCCGCTGCCGGTGTCGCCAGCCTCAGCCCCGTCCGAGCGTGAGGCTGATCAGGAAGTAGGTGACCGGCACGGCGATGAGGGCGCTGTCGAGCCGGTCGAGCACGCCGCCCTGACCGGGCAGGAACACGCCGGCATCCTTCACGCCCACCCAGCGCTTCACGAGCGACTCGAACAGGTCGCCGAGCAGCGCGGCGAGCGGCACGGCCACGCAGAACACGATGACGTGCACCGCGCTGAAGCGATAACCGCTCCACAGCGGCATCAGCGCCAGCGTCGCCAGCACCACCACAGCTGCCAACGCGAAGCCTCCGATGGCGCCCTCGACGGTCTTGTTGGGGCTGATGCGCGGCGCCAGCGGGCGCTTGCCGAAGAGCGTGCCGAAGACGT
This sequence comes from Trueperaceae bacterium, assembly GCA_007121175.1. Classification (GTDB taxonomy): domain Bacteria; phylum Deinococcota; class Deinococci; order Deinococcales; family Trueperaceae; genus CSSed10-48. The sequence goes on from SKMG01000131.1 coordinate 2,266, forward strand.
ATCCGCCGACGTCGGTCGCGATGATGGCCAGGATCGGCAGCGTCAGGTACCACAACCCGATGATCCCGTCCGGGGTGTAGCGCAGCGTGATGATCAGGCCGAACATCCAGCTGATCCAGACGTACCCGAGCACGGTGAACGCGAGCGCGTGCAGCGAGTTGCGGTTCGACGCGATCACCTCGAGCACCAGCATCGTCACCACGAACGCCAACAGCAGCAGCTCCCGCCAGGGGACGTCGCCGAAGGGCGCCATCCACGGGTGGGTGGGCGGCAGTGAGGCCGGCAGCGTCAGCGCCGATGCGATCCAGAGGCCGCGCCGGCGGATCGGGATGCCCCGCAGCCGCATCATGACGGTGTACTCCTGCACCGCGACGAACGTGAGGATCAGGTACACCGGCCCGAGCAGCGGCAGGCCCACCGTCAACACGACCAGCGTGAGCAGGAACGCCAGGAACGCGGAGACGATGCGGGACACGGACACGTGGCGGGCGTCCGCTCAGACGGCCATGATGTCGTCTTCTTTGGCCTTCAGGCGCTGTTCGATCGCGGCGATGAACTCGTCGGTCAGCTTCTGGACGTCCTGCTCGGCGGAGCGCAGCTCATCCTCGGAGAGCAGGTGCTCCTTGTGCATCTCCTTGAGCTCCTCGTTGGCGTCGCGCCTCACGTTGCGCACCGCCACCCGCGCCTCCTCGGCCATGTGCTTGACCTGCCTGACCAGGTCGCGCCGGCGCTCGTCGGTGAGGGCTGGCACGGTGATGAAGACCGCGTCCCCCTGGTTGTTGGGGTTGAAACCGAGGTCGCTCTCGCGGATCGCCTTCTCGACGCTCTTGATCGCCGACTTGTCGAACGGCGAGACGACCAGCGTGCGCGGGTCCGGGCTCGACACGGTCGCGAGCTGGTTGAGCGGCGTCGAGGCACCGTAGTAGTTCACGTAGACGCGGTTGAGGATCGCCGGATTGGCTCGTCCGGTGCGCACGACGCTGATGTTGTTCTCGAACGCCTCGAGCGACTTGGTCATGCGCTCGCGCGTCTCCTTCAGCACGGTCTTCATCGCTGTCCTCCTGCACGCCGCGAACACGGCGACGCCGTGGGTGTGGCGTAGTCTACCGTGCCGGACGCGCCTTTCGCTCCTCGAAGGACCGCTAGTCGACGAAGCGGGTGACCGCGTCGGTGGTGATGCGGGTGCCGACGTGCTCACCGGCCAGCACCCGCCCTAAGTTGCCGCTCGTGAAGATGTCGAACACGGTCATCGGCATCTCGCGCCCCATGCACAGGCTGATGGCGGTGGCGTCCATCACCGCCAGGCCCTGGTTGAGCACGTCGAGGTAGGAGAGTTCCGCGTACTGCCGCGCGGCCTTGTTCTTCCGCGGGTCGTCGTCGAACACGCCCGAGACGGCGTTCTTGGCCATCAGCACCATGTCGGCGTCGATCTCCAAAGCGCGCAGGGCGGCGGCCGTGTCGGTGGTGAAGAACGGGTTGCCGGTGCCGCCCGCGAAGATCACCACGCGGCCCTTCTCGAGGTGGCGCAGCGCCCGCCGGCGGATGTAGGACTCGGCCACCGCCTGCATCGGGATGGCGGTCTGGACCCTGGTGACCACCCCCTGGCGTTCCAGGGCGTCTTGCAGGGCGATCGCGTTCATGACGGTGCCGAGCATGCCGACGTAGTCGGCGGTGGCCGGATCCATGTCGCCGCCGCTGGTGGCGCCGCGCCAGAAGTTGCCACCACCCACCACCAGCGCCAGTTCGGTGGTGCCGCCCGAGCGGGCCGTGCGGATCTCGGTGGCGAGGGCGTCGGTCGCCTCGGGTGCCACGCCGAAGCCGTTCACGCCAGCGAGGAACTCGCCCGAGAGCTTCAGCACCACGCGCCGCACGGGCGTCTACTCTCCGATCGCGATGCGGCTGAAGCGGCCTACGACGATGTTCTCTCCGATGCTCGCGACGGCCTCGCCCAGGAGCTGCTCGACGGTCTTCTTGTCGTCGCGCACATAGGGCTGCTCGAGCAGGCACACCTCGGCGTAGAACTTGCCGATGCGTCCTTCGACCATGCGCTCGACGATCGACTCCGGCTTGCCCTCCTCGAGGGCCTGCGCACGCAGGGCGCGCTTCTCCTCCTCGACGAGCTCTTGCGGGACTTCTTCCCGCCGAACGTAGAGCGGGTTGGCCATGGCGACGTGCAGGGCCAGGTTGCGCGCCAGCTCGCGGAAGCTCTCGTTGCGGGCCACGAAGTCGGTCTCGCAGTTGAGCTCGACGAGGACGCCGACGCGGCCGTTGTGGTGTACGTAGGAGCCGACGATGCCATCGCGCGCCGTGCGCTCGGCCTTCTTGGCGGCCTTGGCGATGCCGCGCTCGCGCAGCAGGGCGGCGGCCTTGTCGATGTCACCGCCGGTCTCGTCGAGCGCCTTCTTGACGTCGAGCATGCCGGCTCCGGTCATGCCCCGGAGTTTCTTGATCAGGTCGGTACTCGTGCTCATGCTCTGCTCCTCCAGGCCGCCTCAGGCGTCCTTCTGGTCCTGGCGCTCCTCGGCCTCTTCCTCGGTCTCGGCGCTGCGCTCGCGCTCGGCTGGGGCGGCCTGCTCGGCGCCGCTGGCGCCCGCGCTAACCGCGGCTTCCGGCTCGGGTTCGGGCGCCGCTGGTGCCTGGGCTTCCGGCTCGGTTTCGGGCGCGGCTGGTGCCTGGGCTTCCGGCTCGGTTTCGGGCGCCGCTGGTGCCTGGGCTTCCGGCTCGGTTTCGGGCGCGGCTGGCGCCGCGGCCTCCGGCTCCTCGAGTCCGTCGCCCCTGGCCTCTTCGGCGTCTTCCTGGGCGAGCGTCGCCTGCTCCTCGCGCACGTCGAGGCTCGGCTCGGCACGCCGCGGGCTGCTCGGCACAGGGCTGCTCGTCGCAGCCGGCGCTGCCGCGCTCTGCGTCGCCGAGGCGCCCTCGAGGACGGCTTCACGCACCGCGCGCTCGGCGGCGGACTCGGGGATCGGCTTCATGACCGCAGCAGGCTGGACGGGTGCGGCCTCGGGCTCGCCTTCGGTCGGGACGCTCGCGCCGCCGCGCACCTCGACGATCACGTCGGCCAAGGTGGCGGTCACGAGCTGGATCGAGCGGATGGCGTCGTCGTTGCCGGGGACGATGAAGTCGAGCACGTCAGGGTCGGAGTCGGTGTCGGCGAGCGCCACGGCCGGGATGCCGAGCTTGTTGGCCTCCTTGACCGCGATCGCCTCCTTGGTCGGATCGATGACGAAGATCGCATCCGGCACCCGCGTCATGTCCCGGATCCCGCCCAGGTAGCGCTGCAGGCGCTGGAGCTCCTTGCCCAGGTCGATCTGCTCCTTCTTGCTGTAGCGCAGGATCGACTCGTCCTCGAAGGAGCGCTCGAGGTCCTTGAGCCGGTCGACGCGAGTGCGGATCGTGCGGAAGTTGGTGAGCAGCCCGCCGAGCCAGCGCTCGTTGATGAAGGGCATGCCGCAGCGCCTGGCCTCGGCCGCCAGGATCTCCTGGGCCTGCTTCTTGGTGCCGACGAACAAGATGGTTCCGCCGCGGCCCGCGAGGTCGCGCAGGAAGTTGAAGGCCTTCTCCGATTCGACCAGCGTCTTCTGGAGATCGATGATGAAGATGCCGTTGCGCTCGGCGAAGATGTAGCGCTTCATCTTCGGGTTCCAGCGCTTGGTCTCGTGCCCGAAGTGGACACCGGCCTCGAGCAGTTGCTTCATTCCCAGGTACGACATATCGCTCCTCCGTGGCGGGACGTTGAGGGCTTTGTCAGCGGCCGGCCGCGAGGCGCGGTCCGCTCGGTGGGGTGCGACGCCGACAGGGCGACACCCTCCACGCGCTTCACCGGCGGACATCCCGCTGCCGCCGGCCAAACCTCCGGAATGTACCACGCACGCCGGCCGTAGGGCCAGCGTGCGAGACGAGCAGCAGTGGTGCGCCCAGCCCCGTGCTCCGCGGTGGGCGGCTGAGGGGGCTGGGCGGGCAGAGCTCGAGGTTCGGAAGCTTCAGCTCAGATCGTTCAGCGCGGTGCGGGCGGGCCCGAAGCCCGGGTCGAGCTCGAGGGCGCGTTCAAACGCGCGCCGCGCGTTGTCGATGTCGGTAGCGCCACGCCGCGCCTCGTAGGCGCGACCGAGGTGGTAGTGCGCCTCGGCGGACTCCGGCGGCAGCAGCGCTCCTTGCTGGGCGCGCCGCACGGCGTCGTCGAGCCGGCCCTGCTGCAGGTAGGCGCGCGACAGGTAGGTGAACAGTGGCGGCGTGAACACCGCGCCATCGAGCTGCAGCGCCCGCTCGAAGTACGGGATCGAGCCGGCGACGTTGCCGCACTCGAACAGCACGATCGCGAGCTGCGAGACGGCCGAGAGCGAGTTCGGTGCCAGCGCGGCCGCCTGCGAGAGCTCGAACTCCGCGCCATCGCAGTCACCGAGGCGGTACATGATGTTGCCGAGGTTGTTGTGGGCGCTGGCATTGGTCGGGTCGAGCACGACCGCGCGGCGGAAGGCCTGCTGCGCCAGCTCGAGTTGGTCTAGGTCGCGGTAGGTCCGCCCCAGGTTGACGTGGATCGTCGAGCGCTCGCGGTCGCTCAGCCCGGCATTGGTTGCGAGGTCGACCGAGCGCTCGAGCGCTCGCTGCGCCGCGGCGAGATCGCCGGCCTGGTACAGCACGATGCCCTTGGTGTTCTGGACGGTGGCGTCGTCACCCGAGATCGCTTCAGCCTGCTGCAAGACGTCGAGCGCGTCGGCGAGCCGGCTGCGATGGCTCGCGGGGTCGAACACGAACTGTTCCTGGTAGGTCAGCGCCAGGTGCACGTACGCCGGCAGGTACGCCGCGTCGGCGTCGATCGCCTGCCGGAACGCGTCGGACGCAGCCGAGAAGGCGTTTTGGCAGGCGAGCGCCCGTCCCTTGCCGACCAGCGCCTCCGGGTCGTCCGGAGTGCGCTTGAGCGCCTCCTGGAAGAAGTACTGTGCCAGCGCGCAGTCGCCCTGGGCGAAGTAGAGGCTGCCGTCGCGCACCAGGCGCGCCGCTGCCGCGGCTGCCGTGGCAGCGTCGCTGTCTTGCGCGAGAGCGCCTGACGCGAACGAGAAGGCGAGGGCGAGGGCGAGGACGGCCCGCAGCGCCCGCTTTCCGTGCGCGCCGGGTGCCGTCGTGCCGGGGCGAGCACGTCGGCTCGGCGATCGGCGGAGCAGGAATGTGTTCAACGTGTCCTCCGGGAGCAGTGGGTCGCAAGAGCGAATCACCGTGATGACCGCATGCTCGGCGCCCCTGTCTTCGCCTGGGCGGCGGCCCAGTGGCGCAGGTCGGCGGTGGCGTGCTCGAGCATCGTCCTCACGATGTCGTCCGACGGTGAGAAAGGCGTGTGCGGCGCCTGCCGCCGGCCGCCGATGCACGAAGGATCACACGCAGCGCCCGCCGCCGGGCGGGACGTTGGGGCCACGCGCAACGCCCCGCAGCGGCGCGCCGGTTCGGTCCCACGCAACGCCCCCGGAGGGACGGGCCGGTTAGGATGCGCGCCACGGCCCGCGACGGCGGGCCACTGATGCAGGCGGCTCGCGCACCCACGCGTGGGTGCGCGATGGCGGGCTGCCGAACCGAGGACACCGTATGGAGCCAGGGAGTCGATGAGCAACGAGTACCAGTCGAGAGGCGCCCGGCGGAAGCGGGTGTCGACGTCGGCCCTGGCGTGGACGACGCTGTGGGCGAACGTCGTGGTGATCATCCAGGGCGCCTTCGTGCGCGCAACTGGATCGGGCGCCGGCTGCGGCTCGCACTGGCCGACCTGTCACGGCGAGATCGTGCCGCTCTCAGGTGACGTCCACACCGCGATCGAGTTCACGCACCGATTGCTGTCGCTGGTCGTGCTGTTCCTCGGCGCCTGGCTGCTGCGCCGGGTCTGGCGCGAGCGTGCCGAGAATCGCGGCGTCTACGTCTTCGGGGCCGCGGCCTTCGTGTTCCTGCTGATCGAGGCGCTGCTCGGAGCGCTGACGGTGCTGTGGGGCCTCACGGGCGACAACCAGTCCACCGCGCGCGGCCTGATGGTGGCGACGCACCTGGTGAACTCGCTGTTCCTGATCGGTGCGTTGGCCGGCACCGTCGTCTACGCACGACGCGAGCGCCCCGCCTACCCGCTGCGGCTGGCGCGTCAGGGGCCGCTGCTGACCGTGCTGCTGGTGGGTCTGATCGGGATGCAGGTGCTCATGTTCAGCGGCGGCATCGCCGCGATGGGCAACACCATGTTCCCGTCGGAGTCGCTGGCCGAGGGCCTGGCGGCGGACTTCGACGCCGACTCGCACCCGCTGATCCGCTTGCGCATCTTACACCCGCTCATCGCGATCGCCGTCGGCGTCTACCTGTTCCTGGCCCTGGGCCTGGCGCGCTGGCTCAAGCCCGTCAGCGCCGGCCGCGGGCTGCGCCGGTGGCTGCTCGGCACCTACCTCGTGCAGCTGTTCGTGGGCGCGGTCAACCTCGCCCTGCTCGCACCGATCGCGCTGCAGCTCCTGCACTTAGGATTGGCGGTGCAAGCGTTTGGGCTGTTGGCGGCGCTCTCGGTGGTGATGCTGGGCGCGCCCGCGCCGGCAGTCAGCGTCACGCCTAGCGTCGCGCGCGGCACGTTGGAGCGTGCCTGAGATGGGGACGGTCGCGGCGGTCCGCCGCGCCACCTGGCGCGACTACCTGGTACTGACGAAGCCCAAGGTCATCAGCCTGCTGCTGCTCACCACCGTGGGTGCGATGTTCATCGCGGCGAGAGGCTTCCCCGGTCTGATCCCGCTGCTCGGCCTGATCATCGGCGGGGCGATGTCCGCCGGCGCGGCTGGCGTGTTCAACATGATCTACGACGGCGACATCGACGGCCGCATGAAGCGCACCTCGCTGCGTCCGACCGTGACGCAGGTGGTGTCGACGCGTGACGCGCTGCTGTTCGGCGCCGTGCTCACGGTGCTGTCGTTCGTGGTGATCTGGGGCGCCTCGAACCTGCTGGCGGCGCTGCTGTCGTGGTCAGGGATCGCCTTCTACGTCGTGATCTACACGATCTGGCTCAAGCGCACCACCTGGCAGAACATCGTGATCGGCGGCGCCGCCGGAGCCATACCGCCGCTGGTCGGTTGGGCCGCCGTCACCGGCGAGCTGTCGCTGCTGGCCTGGGGGCTGTTCGCGCTGGTGTTCCTCTGGACGCCGGTCCACTTCTGGGCGTTGGCGCTGATGATCAAGGACGACTACGCCAAGGTGGGTGTCCCGATGGCGCCGCTGGTGATCGGCGAACGCGCGACGGTCATGCAGATGGTCATGTACGCCGCGCTGACGATCCTGCTCACCGTCATCCCCTTCGCGCTGCAGGAGTTCTCGATTGCCTACTTCCTGGCGGCACTGGCGCTCAACCTGGTGCTGGCGCTGCGAGTGGCACGGCTCTTCGCGCTCGTCCGGCGCGGCGTCTCCGTCGACCGCGCCAGCGCGCTGCCGGTGTACAAGTACTCGATGCTCTACCTGGCCCTGCTGTTCTTGTCGATGGCCATGGACCGGGCGCTGTTCGCCTGAGTATGGACGCCGCCGACCGCGGATCGAGCTGGCGCACGCTGCTGAGCCCCGCCTGGCTCGCGGGGCACCTGCTGGCGTTGGCGGTCGTGGTGTCGTTCAGTAGTTTCGGGGCCTGGCAGCTCAACCGCCACGCCGAGCGCATGGCACGCAACGAGATCGTGGCGGAACGCCTGGACGCGGATCCCGTGAGCCTCGAGCAGGCGCTGCGCTGGGCGCGAGACGACCCGGCGCGCGCCGAGAGCGGCGCGG
>SKMG01000387.1 GCA_007121175.1 Trueperaceae bacterium
CAGGAGGCCCTCGAGCAGGCGGTGGAGCGCGAGGCGATCGAGCGCCGGCGCTTAGCGGCCGGCCTCATCAGCGAGCTGGCCTTCGAGCAGGTCCGCCTGCAGACGCTGCAGGCCGAGCTGCGCGCGGTGCAGGCGGAGCACGCGCTGGTCTCAGCGGCGCTGCAACTACAGGCGGCCACGCTGGTGCCCGTGGAGGGCTGGCATGCGTTCGAGCCGCAATAACACCGCAAGAGCAGCAGAGCGCGGGCCGGTCGCTCCGGGAACGGAGAGCCGCCGGGGGCGCCGGCGGCCGACACCGCCCGCGCGATTGGTGCTCGCTGCCGTGGCGCTAGGGGCGCTGCTGCTGCTGGCGGCCTGCGGACCGGAAGCGAGCGGCGACGCGACGGTACCAGCGGCCGGCGCGACCGACGCGGACGGCACCACCGCGAACCCCGCCGCCAGCGAGGTAGAGCGCGCCGTGCGGGTCGTCGAGCTCAGCGACGGCGAGTTGCGTGCCACCCGCCGCGCCTCGGTCAGCGTGCGCCCGTCCCGTGAGAGCCGGGTGGCGTCGGGCGCCAGCGGCAGGGTGCTCGAGGTGCTGGTGCGCGAGGGCGCGATCGTCGAGGCCGGCGAGCCGATGGTCCGGCTCGACGCGGAGGCGCTCACGCGAGGGGTCGAGAACGCCGAGCTGGCGCTGGCGCAGGCCCGCATCAACCTGCAGCGCGCACGCAGTCAGTCAGTCGATGGCGTGGCGCAGGCCCAAGCGGGCCTGCGCGCCGCCGAAGGCAGCCTGGCCGTCGCACAGCGGCAGCTCGACGAGGCCGAGGCGCTGCTCGAGCTCGGCGCCGTCGCCAGCGCCGAGGTGCAGGCGCTGCGCGCCCAGCGCGACCAAGCGCAGAGCGCCGCGCTCCAGGCCGCCGACGCGCTGGCGCGCGCCGGCCGGGTCGAGGACGAGGAGCTGGCGCTGCTCGAGCTGCAGGCGCGCCAGGCCGAGGTGCAACTCCGTACAGCCCGCCAGGCCCTCGAAGAGGCCGTGATCCGCGCGCCCTTCGCCGGCGAGGTTGCCCAACTGCTGGTGGAAGCGGGCGAGTTCGTCGGCGCCGGATCGCCGGTGGCGCGGCTGCTGGGGCTGGAGGCGCAGTTGGCGAGCTTCTCGGTGCCGCCCGAGGACGTCTCGGCGATCGAGATCGCCGGGAGCGTCACCATCGAGCTCGGCGGCTCGAGCCTACCGGCCACGGTGACGCGCGTCGAGCGCACCGCCCAGCAGGCCAGGCTCGCGACAGTGGTCGCCACCCTCGATCAGGGTGCGCCGCGGCTCCCCAGCGGCGCGGTCGCCGAGGTCCGCTACGAGGTCCTGCTGGGCTCCGGGCCGGTGCTGCCCTCGTCGGCGCTCAGCGCCGAGGCCGGCCGCACCTACGTGTTCCAGGTCGCTGAGCGTGACGGCGTGACGGTCGCGCAACGCACCGAGGTCCGCGTGGTCGCCGAGAGCGGCAACCAGGCGGTGGTAGCCGGCGTGGTCGCCGAGGCGCTGAGCTCCGGCGCACAGGTGATCGCGCCACGACCGCTGGACGTGCGCGACGGCACCCGCGTCCGGGTCACCGAGGTCGCCGGCGCACCGTGATCCGGCTGGTCGCGTTCTTCGTCGAGCGCTACGTCTTCGCCATCGCCATCTTCCTGGCGGTGGTGTTCTTCGGCCTCAGCGCCGGCAGCCGCCTCGGCGTCGACCTGCTGCCCGAGTTCGAGTTCCCGATCGTCGCGGTGAGCACCAGCTACCCGGGCGCCGGCTCGGCCGAGACCGCCACCCAGATCAGCGAGCCGCTCGAGGACGCGATCGCGACGCTCGCGGGCATCACGGACGTATCGTCGATCTCGGGCGAGGGCTTCTCGTTCGTGATCGCCCAGTTCGAGTTCGACGTCTCGGTCGACCAGGCCGCGATCGACGTCAAGCAGCGCGTCGATCAGGTGGCGCCTACCCTGCCCGACGACGCCGGCGCGCCGGTGATCCAGAAGTTCGACCCCGCCGACCAGCCGATCCTGACCGTCGCGCTCTCCGCGCCCGGCCAGGACCTCGAGGCGGTGCAGCGCTTCGCCAGCGACGTGCTCGAAACCCGCTTGCAGCAGGTGCTGGGCGTCGCGGCGGTGAACACCATCGGCCCGGTGCAGCGCGAGCTGCAGGTGCTGCTCGACCCCGCGCGGCTGCAGGCCATGGGATTGGGGCCGGCGCAGGTCGCCGGCGCCATCCGCGCCGCCTCGGTCACGCTCCCCGCAGGCGGCCTCGACTTGGGCAGCGAGCGGCTGCTGCTCTCGGTGCGGGCGCAGCAGCGCACCGGCGAGGACGTGTCCGAGGCGTTCGTCGACGCCGCCCGCGGTGTCCGGGTGCGCGATCTGGCGACGGTGCGCGACACGCTCGCCGACGCCACGCGCTTCGTCCGCCTCGACGGCGAACCCACCGTGCTGCTGGAGGTGCGCAAGGCGTCGGGGGCCAACTCGGTCGCCACCGGCCAGGCGGTCCGCGCAGCACTGGAGCGCGTCACGCTGCCCGAGGGCTACCGCGCCACCGTCGTCGGCGACACCACCACCTTCATCGCCAACTC
>SKMG01000089.1 GCA_007121175.1 Trueperaceae bacterium
CCGCCGACTTCTTCGCCGCCGACGGCGGCCGCGCCGCGGCCGCGGCCCGCACGGCACGACTCGGTTCGAGCACCGCGTCGACCCGATAGCCGCTGGCCTCCAAGAGCCGCTCTGTGCGGCGACGCCAGGAGGCGGCCGCGGTGGCCGGCCCTCGGCCGGGTCGCTGTAGCCGCAGCAGCGCCTGCCACACGTCGGCGAGCTCGAGCGCCGCCTCGCGCCCGAACCAGCGCACGCCCTCGAACGCGTTCACGCCGAGCGCCTCGACCGCGCCCGGCGCCCGCAGCGACGCCTGAAGCCATGCGAGCGGCGACGGTGCGACGGCGTCGCGCCGCCACGACTCACCGACCTCCAGGTGTGCGGCCAGCGCCACCGCGCCCATGGCCGCTGCCGCTGCCGGCGTGACGCCTTCGCGTGCCGGTAGGGCATCGGCGATCAGCCGGCCGAGGCGCAGCACCCGGTAGGTCTCCAGCGGCCAGGCGGCGTGCGACACCAGGTGCACCGCCCAGGCCAGGCGGGCCGCGAAGGGTCCGACTGCCGCCTCGACGCGAGCCAGCGTTCCCTGCGGCAGCGGCTCGAGCTCGGCGCCGGCGGTCACGGGCCCGGCGGAGACGAAGCGGATCCAGCCCTGGCGCAGCGCCTCGCCGTCACTGCCGTCAGCTTCGAGCAGCGAACGGAACGCAGCGTGGACGCCTTCGAGACGCAGCTCCTCGAGCGCCTCGTCGAGCGCCGGCGTGCCGGCGCCCTGGAGCCTCTCGAAGAGCCGCGCGAGCCGCCCGTCGTGATCGACTCGCTCGTGGACGTCGAGGAAGACCTGCCGCCCGTAGCCGTCGAGCTGTACCCACAGCCCGTCGGCGTGCAGGCGTTCGGCACGGTGCAGATAGGTGAGGCTCGAGAGGTGCTCGTGCATCACCACGAAGCGATCACCGCCGGTCCCCACGCCGAGCGCCTCTGCCAGCCCCTCCCGGCGCAACTCCGCGCCAGCCGCCGGCGCGAACGGTGCGCTCGTGCGAACGAAGCCGACCGAGCGCGGGTAGCGGAGGTTGACCAGCACCAGGGAGGCTGCGCCGGCGGCGCGGTTGCTGTAGGCGTAGACGTCTTCGAGTACCGCGCCGTCGGCGTCCACGACGTCGAAGAGCCGGAAGTGATCGACCTCTGCGAACTGCGCGCGGCGATGCAGCAGCGGCACCAGCTCGCGGTCGTGCCGTTCGAGCAGCGCCCGGTCGGTCTGTTCGCCCAAGCGCGCCCGACGGAACTCCATGCCGTACTTCTCGCGGTAGCCCTCGAACTGGCCGTGACCGATCATCGGTAGGCCCGGCATGGTCGCGAGCAGCGTCGCCGCCGCGAAGTACTTGTCGCCGTCGCCGAACTGCACCCTGGCCGACTCCTCGTCCGGGTTGTTCATGAAGTTGACGAAACGCTTGAGCACCTGCGGGTCGAAGGCGAGGGTCTCCTTCATCAGTCCGCGGTAGCCATGGCCGTCCTCGTTCTTGGTCATGTGCATGAAGGCGCTGTTGTAGACGCGGTGCATGCCCAGCGTGCGGACGAAGTAGCCCTCCATCATCCAGAAGGCCTCGGCCAGCAGCAGCGTGTCGGGTGCCTCGACTGCCGCCCGGTCGACCACCTCGCGCCAGAACTCGTGCGGCATAGCGGCATCGAACTCCTCGTCCGACATCGCCCCGTAGCGGCCTCGCGAGGGGATCGCGCCCCCGCGGCCCGGCTCGGGGTACCACAGCCGCCGCACGTGGCGCCGCGCCAGCGTCATCGCCGCATCGAAGCGGATGATGGGGAAGCGCCGCGCCACGGCCAGGATCGTGCGGATCACCGCCTCGCGCACTTCGGCCTTCAAGTAGTCGAGTTGGGCGGTGTCGTTCCACGGCATCGCCGTCCCGTCGTTGCCGTGGTAGATGAAGCGAGTCTCCCCGCTCGCGGTGTCGCGCCGGCGGAACACCACCGCCGCGTCGCTGCCGTCGTAGTAGCGGTCCTCGATGCTCACGCTCAGGCGGGGATCGCGCGACAGCTCGGGACCGTCGAAGGTGTATCCCGGGAACGGCGGGTGATCGAGCTGCACGAACCACTCCGGGTGCTCGATCACCCAACGTCCGTCGATGCCGACGTGATTGGGCACCATGTCCGAGGCCAACCGCAGGCCGTGCCGAGCCGCTGCCTCACGGAGCGCTTCATAGGCCGCCTCGCCGCCGAGGTCCTCGGCGATCACGTAATCGAACAGCGCGTAGGCCGACGCGACGGCGTCGGGCTGCCCCCGCAGCTGCTTGACCCGTCGCGAGGCATGCGACCGCTCCCACAGCCCGATGAGCCACAGCGCGGTGATGCCGCGCCGCGCCAGCCCGGCGAGCGCCTCGTCGGGGATCTGGTCGAGCCGCGCGATCTCGCGACCGTACTCGCGCGACAGCTGATCGAGCCAGACGTACGAGTTCTTGGCGACGAGGACCACCCGCGGCATCCAGCTCGCGTCCGGGCTGAAGCGCTCGGCTTCGGCCTCGGCCGCTGCCAGCATGGCCCGGGTGTGTCCAGGGTCGGGTCCGCCGGGCGGCCCGCCGCGCAGGCGGTGCAC
>SKMG01000160.1 GCA_007121175.1 Trueperaceae bacterium
CCCGAGCCGGGGCTGCGTTCGGTTCAGGGCAGCTTCTTCCAGCCCCACATCCGCATCACGTCATCCTCGGTGAGGCGGTGGCCGAACTCGCGCGCGAGCAGCGCGATCTGCCCACGGTGGTGGGCGTCGTGCTGCATCAGGTAGGTGAGCATGTCGACCGTCCGTCGGGGCAGGCCCTTCACCCGCGCCTCGCCGCGCTCGAGCGCGCCCCCGAAGAGCTCGACGAGCGCCTCACGGCTCTGGCGTAGCGCTTCGACCGCCTCGTCCTGCGTGGGCGTCCGACCGCTCAGCGTCTGCGCGACCGGCTCGTACCCGCCCATCTTGGCGAAGCCGCGCCGCAGGCTCTGCATGTGCGCAACGATCGCCGCGATGGAGCGTCCCTCACCCTGCAGCGGCTCGGCCTGCCACACGTAGGCCGGCAGCGCCGCGACGAGGTACTCGGTGAGTCGAGTGCTGCGATCGAAAGCTTCGATGAGCTCTCTGGGGACGTCGAGCGGCTTGCCCCTGGGCATGACTCATGCTAACCGCGTCGGTGACGGCGCCGTGTGGGCGCGCAGACGATCGCGCGGCGCGGTGCGAGTGCGGGACACGATCGCGCGCCGCAGCAGGGTGTGCGGCGGCCGCCTACTCGAACAGCCGCTCGCCCTCGACGTAGGCGTCGGCGATCACCCCCGCGGCCGCGCTCCAGCCCATCGGGAAGGTGCCGCCGGGTTCGAGCGTCTTGCCATGCAGGAACTCCGAGAACGACCACGGCGTGCCGTCGCGCTCGCGCCGGTTGGCGGCGTGGATCGCGTCGCAGTAGCCTCTGGCGCGGTCGAGCTCGCCACGCTGGGCCAGGCTGGCAGCGTAGAAGGCCGTCACCAGCGGCCAGCGACCCCCGTTGTGATACTCGTACGGTTGGTTCCTGAAGGTGTAGGTGAACGACATCTGCAGGCTGTCCCAGAACTCGTCACGGGGCGTGATCACCGGATGGAAGGCCGGCAGCAGCGCGACGTCGTCAGCGATCAACTCCTCGGCGATGAACTCGTCGACCGAGCGATCCTGTTCCTCGTTCGACACGCGCAAGAGCGACGCCAGCGCGTTGGCCATGCCGTCGAAGCGGGTGCCGTAGCCGAGCGGCGAGAAGTACGGCAGCCAGTACGTGCCGCGGCGGTGACCCGCTGCGTCGTGGCCTTTGGTGTAGAGCACATGGTGGTAGACGTCATCGGGCGGCTCGTGCTCGTGCGGGATCCAGTAGTTGGCTCGCAGCAGGTGGCACAGGCGCGAGACGCGCTCCTCGAGGGCGTGGTCCTCGCCACCGTGGAGCGCGCGATGGACCTGGGCGATGCCGCGCAGCGCCTGCAGGTAGAGCAGCTGGTCGTAGAGCACGTAGCCGCTCTGCACGTACTCGTCAGCCCAGTCGCCGGTCGGCGGCACATACAGCAGACCGCGCGTGTTGAACTCCCACGCGCCGAGCAGCCAGCGCAGGCGCTCGAGCGGCTCGACCATCTCGTCGAGGAAGTCCTCGTCGCCGCTGCGCCGCCAGTACTCCACGCAGCAGATGGCGAACCACAACCCCGCGTCGACCCGTCCCGTGGTGCCGCCGTACGACACCCGGCCCGTGACCGTGTCGACGTTGCTGGGGATCTCGCCATGCGGCCCCTGGTGCCGCGCGAGTGTCTCGAGCGTGCGTCGGCAGGCGTCGATGAGGTCCTCATCTCCGCTGAGCAGCGCCGCCAGGCCTTGAATCGCCCCGTCACGCCCCCAGATCCTGCGGTAGTTGTGCCGCTCGGTCGGTGATGCCACGAAGCCGTGCTCGGTGGCGCAGCGCCGCATCATCTCCAGCGACCGCTGGTGGCCCTCTCCCTGCTCCGTTCCTCGCTCGCGCTTCGACTCGCCCATCGCTCACCTCGCCACCCGATCGCGACCTCCGCCGCGACCAGAACCGCAGCCACGCTCGTCATGGTACGACCCAGACGCGCACGGAAGATGTTGCCTCGAACCATCGGCGGCACCGGCCGGCCGAGGTCGGCACCACACCGGGCGACCGGCCTCGTTCGCGGGCCGGGCCGACCGTCGCGTCGCGGCCGAGTCGACTCACCTGGGCCACGTGTCACGCCGCCGCTGGAGTAGCCTCGAGTGAGGCATGCCAGCACTACTCGAGGGAGGTCGGCGTTGGACATCATCGTCCCGATCAAGCAGGTGCCTGAGACGAGCAACGTGAAGATGGATCCGGTGACCGGGACCATGATCCGTGACGGCGTGGGGACGGTGGTGAACCCGCTGGACCTCTACGCGATCGAGGCGGCCTTGCGGCTGCGCGAAGCGCACGGCGGCACCGTCACGGCCGTCACCATGGGTCCTTCGCCGGCGGTGAAGGCGCTCAGGGAGGCGATCGCGATGGGCTGCGACGAGGCCGCCTTCGTCTCGGACCGCTCCTTCGGCGGCGCCGACAGCTGGGCGACCTCGTACACGCTCGCGCAGGCCATCAAGCAGCTCGGCCGTTTCGATCTGATCGTGTGCGGCGAGCGCGCCACCGACGGCGACACCGGTCAGGTCGGGCCGGGCATCGCGGCCTGGCTCGACG
>SKMG01000275.1 GCA_007121175.1 Trueperaceae bacterium
CCAACCCATGGCGGAGAGCCGCGTGACGTCGAGCAGCTTGCGCGGCGTGCCGTCGGGCTTCGTCGTGTCGAAGACCAGCTCGCCTTCGTAGCCGACGATCTCGCACACCAGCTCGGCGAGCTGCTTGATGCTGACATCACTGCCGGTGCCGACGTTGATCGGCCCGGGAGCGTCGTAGTGCTCGAGTAGGAACAGCAAGGCGTCGGCGAGGTCGTCAACGAAGAGGAACTCGCGCTTGGGCTGGCCCGTGCCCCAAACGGTCATGGTCGCTGCGTCGCTGTCCTTGGCCTCGATCGCCTTGCGGATCAGGGCCGGGAGCACGTGGCTGGTCTCTAGGTCGAAGTCGTCGCCAGGCCCGTAGAGGTTGGTCGGCATGGCGCTGATGAAGGAGCGGCCGTGCTGCTCTCGGTAGGCATCGCATAGCTCGACGGCGGCGATCTTGGCGATGGCGTAGGCACGGTTGGTGGGCTCGAGCGGGCCCGTGAGCAGCGATTTCTCGGGTATGGGCTGCGGCGCGTGCTTGGGATAGATGCAGGAGCTGCCGAGGTTGAGGAGCCGCTCCACGTCATGGCGATGCGCGGCGTCGATGACGTTGGTGGCGATCATCAGGTTCTGATAGAGGAAGTCCGCGGGATAGGTGGCGTTGGCGAGGATACCGCCGACCTTGGCCGCCGCGAGGACCACCACCTGCGGCCGCGCCTGCGCGAAGAACGCCTCGACGGCGGTGCCGTCGAGCAGGTCGAGCTCGGCGCGCTGCCGGGTGATCAGGTCGGTGAAGCCCTGCGCCTCGAAGTAGCGCGCCACGGCGCTGCCGACCAGGCCTCGGTGGCCGGCGACGAATATCCTGGTGTCTCGCGGTAGCTGACTCACGCCAGCATCATGGCGCATCGAGCACCATCGTGCGGCAGCGCCTCCGACCTTACGCGCTCTGGCGTCAGCGTCACCAGCCGCGACGGGCGGGAGCGTCAGCTGCCGTGCGCCGCCGATCGACCAGACGCTGCCGCGAGCGTCAGCAACTCAGCCTCGAGGCGGCCGAGCACCGTGTCGCGATCGAGGTGCTCCTCGGCGTAGCGCCGCGCGGCGGCGCCCAGCGCTCCGCGCAGGCCGGGGTCGTCGGCTAAGCGGATGATGGCGTGAGCGAGCGCCCCGACGTCGCCGGGCCGGACCACGATGCCCGCGCCGGTCGACGTCAGCACCTCCGCCAGCTCCGTGCCGGAGGGGGCGGTGGCGATCGAAGCTCGGCCCGCAGCCATGATGTTGGTGAGCTTCGAGGGCATCACCAGATCCGCGGCCTCAGCCTTCTGGATGACCAGGTGGACGTCGGCGGCGCTCAAGAGCGCCGGCAGCTCCGGAAGCGGGACCAGGTCTTGAAAGCGCACGTTCGCCAGCGAGCGCCGCTTTGCGGCCGCCTCCAGCCGCTCACGCGAGGCGCCGTCTCCGACCAGTGCGAAGACCAGGTCGGATCGCTCGCGCAGCCGCTCGGCGACCTCCAGTACGGCCTCGAGACCCTGCTTCTCACCCATGTTGCCGGCGTAGACCATGAGCGTGTGCTGCGGTCCGGCGCCGAGACGCGCCCTAGCCCCGGGATCGGGCGGCGCGGGCCGCACGAACGAGAGGTCGGACCAGTTCGGGGTGACGCCGAGGCGGCCCGCGGAGACGCCCTTGTCGAGCGCGCGCTGGGCCATCGAGCGCGTGATGGTGGTGACCCGGGTGGCGCGCCGCAGCAGCCGCTCCTCCAACCGGTAGAGCGAGCGACCGGCGACGTTGTCGGGCAGGATCCCCAATCGGAACGCCGCGTCGACCTGGAAGTCCTGCACGTGCACGACCCACGGCACCCGGCGGACGAGCCCGTAGAGCAGCGGCAGCAGCGCGGCCTGCAGCGGCGGGCACACACTGTAGACGACGTCGTAGCGCCGCGCTGCGAGGAGGATCGGCAGCCACCAGCGCAGCGATAGGGCGGTGAAGGAGCTCTCCAGGACGACGCGCGTGCGGGCTCCGACGCCGCCGCGCTTCGCGATGAATACCGGCACGCGCAGGTAGGTCGCTCCGTCGCGGCGCTCGCGGCGCCAACGCAGGCCCCGGTAGCTCGCCTCGACCTCCCAGGCGGGGTAGTACGGCGGCGCCGCCATCACATCGACCTCGTGACCGCGTGACGCGAAGTAGGCGGCTAACTCGCCGCTGTACTTGCCGATGCCGACCGGTTCGGGCGCTGCGTTCACGCTGTGAACGAGCAGCCTCATGTCCGATCTCCCTCCGTCATCGCGGCCGCGCCCCTTGCGGGGTCCGTCGTCGCGGCCGCGCCTGCTGCGGGGCCGATCGCCGGCGTCAGCACCAGCCAGAATGCGGCCATGTGAGCGAAGCCGAGCGCCCAGAAGAGGCTGTCGAACACGTTCAGCGCGAGCAGAGTCGCGACCGGCGCCAAGCCGGCGTGATGGCGGGTGAGGCCGGCGTGCACCAGGTAGACCAACACGACCGCCAACGCGGCGACCCCGACCAGGCCGTGCCGGTAGGCGACGTCGAGGAGCAGGTTGTGGGCGTGCGTGGAGCGGGCCGACGCGC
>SKMG01000032.1 GCA_007121175.1 Trueperaceae bacterium
GCTCGCGCGCCGATCTCGCGGCACGCGAGGCGGCCCTCGAGCGGGTGCTGTTCGACCGCCTGCGGCTCGTGGCGCCGCAGCGCGTGACGCTGTCCGAGACGTTCGGCACGGCCGAGGCCGGCTTCGACCTGACGCTGACCGGCGCCGCCGCCGAGCCGCGGCTCGAGGGGAGCGCGTCGGCGCTGCGCGGCACGCTGCGCTTCTCGGGCCGCGACTTCGAGATCGTCAACGCCGAGGCCAGTTTCGAGCCCACCCGAGGCGTGCTCCCGCACCTGACCGTCACGGCGCGCAGCCAGTTCGAGAAGGCCAGGGTGGTGGGCAGCGACAGCCAGGTGCGCTTCGCGGCGCCGGCAGGGCCGCGCTTCGAGGTGACGCTGGCGTTCGACGGCGACGTGGTCAGCGGGCCCGGCGGCGAGCTCGGCCTCGACCTGGTGCCGCGGCTGGCGAGCGACGCGCTGATCGAGGCGCCGGCGGCCATCAACGGCATCAGCGCCGGCACGCGCGCCTTGACCGAGCTCGAGCTGCTGGGCCTGATCGCGCTCGGCCGGCTCGAGCCGGGCGGCGGCGGCGGCGCCTTCGCCGGCGCCGTCGCACAGAGCGCGCTCGATACCGCGGTCGACATGCTGGTGGTCGCCGAGCTGCAAGCAGCGCTCTCGGAGGCGCTCGGCATCGACGTGGTCGAGATCCGCACGACCGCGCTCACCGACTTGCTCGGTGGCACCGACCCGTTCGGCGTCTCGCTGCGCTTCGGTGGCTACCTCTCGGACGACCTGTTCGCCTCGTACCGGGTCGGCTCCTTCGACGACGCCCAGCGCGAGTTCGCGTTCTCACAGGAGCTGGTGCTCTCCTACGACGTGGGGCCGGTGGCGTTCGACCTGTCGGGCCGCCTCGACTTCCCGAGCGCCTCGGCGGCGCAACCCGTGCCGGGCGTCTCGGCCGCGGTGCGCTACGACATCAGCCGCTCGGTCGCGGTGGAGGCGGGCATCGACCTGCGCACCGAGCGCCAGACCGCCCGCCTGGGCGTGACCCTGCGCTGGTGAGGCGCACGCGCCGTCGTTGGTCGCTGGCAGGCTCCCGGACGCGGCTGGTATAACCATGGTGAACGGGCTTGCGCCCGAGGAAGCCGAGGGATCATGGCCGACTTCGAACACGCCTTCGCAACGGTGCTCCGCCTTCCACTCGTCAACCCGATCGTCAACGCATCCCCGGCGGCGCTCTACGAGTACGCCCTGGGGCGCGGCGAGGCGCTGCTCGCCGACCGCGGCCAGCTCGTGGCCGACACCGGCAAGTTCACCGGCCGCTCGCCCAAGGACAAGTACGTGGTCCGCGACGCCTTCAGCGAGGAGAGCGTCGAGTGGGGCCCGGTGAACCAGCCGATGACCCCCGACGACTTCGAGAACCTGCAGGAGGTCATGTTCGACGCCGCCGCCGAGCGGCAGCTCTTCGTGCAGGACCTCTTCGTCGGCAGCGACCCGAAGTTCCAGGTCCCCGTCCGCATCGTCACCGAGAAGGCCTGGCATTCGCTGTTCGTGCGCAACTTGTTCATCCGCGAGGGCTTCGCCGACCCGAGCGGTCGGCGTGGCTGGACGGTCCTGAACCTGCCCAGCGTCAAGGCCGATCCGTCGCGGCACGGCACCCGCAGCACCACCGCGATCGCGGTCGACTTCTCCCGGCGCCTGGTGTTGATCGCCAACACCGAGTACGCCGGCGAGGTGAAGAAGTCGATCTTCTCGGCGCTGAACTACGAGCTGCCGTTCGAGGGCGTGCTGCCGATGCACTGCTCGGCGAACCAGGGGGCGGACGGCGACGTGGCGCTCTTCTTCGGCCTCTCCGGCACCGGCAAGACCACGCTCTCGGCCGACCCCGACCGGGCGCTGATCGGCGACGACGAGCACGGCTGGTCCGACGACGGCGTCTTCAACTTCGAGGGCGGCTGCTACGCCAAGGCGATCCGGCTCAACCCCGAGGACGAGCCGGAGATCTACGCCGCCTCGACCCGTTTCGGGGCGGTGCTCGAGAACGTGGTGCTCGATGCGGCCACGCGCGCCACCGACTTCTTCGACGACAGCAACACCGAGAACACCCGGGTGGCGTACCCCCTGCACTTCATCCCCAACGCCAGCGAGACCGGTCGCGGCGGCCACCCGAACAACGTGATGTTCCTGGCCGCCGACGCCTTCGGCGTGATGCCCCCCATCAGCCGGCTGACCCCCGAGCAGGCCATGTACCACTTCCTCTCGGGCTACACGGCCAAGGTCGCGGGCACCGAACGCGGCGTCACCGAGCCGCAGGCGACCTTCTCGGCCTGCTTCGGGGCGCCGTTCATGCCGCTGCCGCCGGTGACGTACGCCGACCTGCTCGGCGACCACCTGCGCGACCACGACTCGACGGTGTGGCTGGTGAACACCGGCTGGACCGGTGGCGCCTACGGCGTCGGCAGCCGCATCAGGCTGGCGCACACGCGGGCGATGCTCAACGCCGCGCTCTCGGGCGCGCTCGACGACGTCGAGATGCGCCGTGACGAGGTCTTCGGCGTCGAGGTGCCGCTGCACGTGCCC
>SKMG01000385.1 GCA_007121175.1 Trueperaceae bacterium
CCCCGTCGAGCGCCCGTACGCTCACCGGTCCCATGTCGTAGCGCTTCACCACGTCCTCGAGCAGGATCACCTCGGGTCGCCCTCCTCGGCCCGCCGCGGCTCACGGAGCACCCTGGGAGTCCACGTCTCGGGTACCGTCACAGACGGACTGCGGCCAACTGGATACCCGATCCTGGCATCGGACCGCGACCGTGGACACGACACGACGTCGCAGGCGCTACGCACGCGCTCAATCCCAGCATGCGCCATCGGAGCCCCTCGAGGCAACGAGGCTGCCCTCGAAGCGTTGTGGACGGGCGCATGCACACCGCCAGGCGCGCCGCTCGGGTCCTACAACGAGATCCCCAGCGCCCCGCGCGTGACCTGCAGGTCAGTGTTGCCGGCCTCGAGAGCGAGGGGCACCAGGCGCCCCTCTAGCACTGCGACGATCCGCTCGAGCACCTGCTCGGTCCAGGCCGCGCCATCACCGTCGAGGACGAGGTCGAGACCCGCGGCGCCGGCATCGCTACCGCTCGGGGCCGGAGCCACCTGCAGCACCGGTACCAGCGGGTGCGCCTGCTGCGCGCGGTCGACGAGGCCGAGCACGACCTCGACGCCGGTGGCCCCGAGTCCGGTGAGGGTCTCGGTCCAGTGGGAGTTCGTCGTCGCCATCACGTGGCAGCCCGGCTTAGCGAAGGGCTCGCCGTACGCCAGCGTCGGCTCGGGAGCCAGGCTGCCCAAAACGCCCTCCAGGTACGCCGGGGCCCTCAGGATCCCGGCGTTCTCGGCGTGCACGACGCTCCCTCCGGCGCCGACCACCACACGGGTGAGGCGGGAGAGGGCGCGCGCCGCGTCGGTGCCGATGCTCGCCGTCCCGGCGACGCCTAGGCGCAGCCGCTCGAGCCCGACCTCCTCGACGGCGACCGGCCGGCTCGCCGCGATCACCGCTTCGATCCAGCGCTCGATGGCGTCGCGAGCCCCGGTCATGCCGCCCTCACCCTGGATGCTCGCCCAACCGAAGCGCGCTGGATCGAAGCCCCGTACCTCGAGGCGAGCGCGCAGGAGGTCGTTGTGGGTCTTCTCGCAGCCGTGCTCGAGCAGCAGGCAATGCCTGACCATCGGGTGCACGGCGTAACCGAGGAGCGTGCGAACGAAGAGCGCCTCGGACGGCCCGCTGGAGACCCCGCACCCCTCGCTGTGGACCAGGGCGAGGAAGCGCGAGACGCCGCGGGCTCCCGAGCGGAGCCCGGCCGCGCCCACGGCGAGCGGCGACGCGTCGAGCCGGGCGGCGATCAAGCGGGCGACCTGGCCTGCGCAGAGGCTGGTGGGCAAGATCAGGCCGACGGCGTCGCTCGCGTGGCTCCGCTCGCTGCGGAGGCTGCGCCAACGCCAGCGGCGCGCGCCCAGATCCGACACGACCGTCAGCGGTTCGCCCTTCGGTGCCTCCTCGCGCTGCAGGGCATCGAGCGCGCTGCGATCACGCTGGGGCCAGTCGCGCCAGAGCTGCACCTGCGAGTGGCCGGCGCGCTCGCCGGCACAGCGCGCGCCCGAGGCGACCTCGAGGGCCAGGTCGAAGGCCCGGGCGCCGAGCGCCTCCAGCGGGGTGCCGTCGAGGATAGCGCCGGCGTTGACGTCCATCTCCTGCTCGAGCAGGGCGAAGCGTGCTGAGGTCGTGACGACCTTCAGCGTGGGGACGAAGGGGAAGTTGGTGACCGAGCCGTGGCCGGTCACGAACACGATCAGGTTGCAGCCGGAGGCGACCTGGCCCGCGATGCTCTCGAGGTCGTTGCCCGGCGAGTCCATGAACGACAGCCCGCAGGTGGAGGAGCGCTCGGCGTACTCCAGGACCGCCTCGAGGCGCACCTCAGGGTGACGCTTCAGCGCCGCCCCGATCGACTTCAGCGTGATGTTGTACAGTCCGCGCAGCCGATTTCCCGCGCTCGGGTTGCCTTCGGCGCTCGCGCCATGCCAGGCGGCGCGCTCCTGGAATCGCTCGATGACCTCGAGGAAGCGTCTGGCGGTGCCTGCGTCGCGCACCGCGGCGAGGACGTACGCCTCTCCGCCGATGAGCTCGTCGGTCTCAGCGATGTTGGCCGAGCCGCCGTTGCGGATGACCTCGCGCGCGACCCAGGCGGCGAGCGGATTGCCAGAGATCCCAGAGAACGCGTCGGAGCCGCCGCACTGCAGCGCCAGCGCCAGGTGAGCCGCACTCTGCGACGTGCGAACGTCGCGGAGCAGCGGCTCCAGGAGCGCCTCGGCCAGCCGCTCGCCCTCCGCGAGGCCGGCCTCGAAGGCTGCACCGACGCTCAGGAACGCATGCGGCACGCTGGCGAGCGGGTAGCCCCGCGTCACCATGTCGGCGCGGAGCGCCGCGTTGGTCACAGGACCGGCGTCGTCGTCGACCGCGAGCACCGCGCCGACGTTGGGGTGCACCATGAAGCCGCCGAGCGCCCGCAGGACCAGGTCGAGGTTGTTCGGGCGAAGGGTAG
Organism: Trueperaceae bacterium; assembly: GCA_007121175.1. Lineage (GTDB taxonomy): Bacteria > Deinococcota > Deinococci > Deinococcales > Trueperaceae > CSSed10-48. Next base: position 2,469 of record SKMG01000385.1, read on the forward strand.
CTCCGCCCTCGGTGTGCGTGACCGCGACGACGCCGTCGCAGGCCGAAGCCGCCGCGCGCGCCGCGAGGCGGGACTCGAGCCGCCGCA
>SKMG01000379.1 GCA_007121175.1 Trueperaceae bacterium
CGGCCTCATCCACGCTGACCGTCTGCCCGTTGGAAGCGTAGAAGACGTGATCGACGCGCTGGGGCGGCGAGTCCGCGTGAGGTCCGCTGCTGGAGAGTGGGTTCGTCGGGCTCCATGTCACAGCTGGTTCTGCCGGTCTGGTGCTGGCCGAGGAAAGGGCGTCCTCGAATCCTGCGGCGACGACCTGCTCATAGTTGACCCTCGACGCTTGCGGTCCAGCATTGAAATCGCCGGCGATGATCGCCAGGCCCCCGGCATTCGGAGCTCGGTGAGCAAACTCTTGGACCTCATCGATCTGCAGACTCCGCCGCGAGTTGGTCTTTGCGCTCTCCGGGTGATGCATCAAGCCCGCCGTCAGATGCGTGTTCAAGACCATGACCGGGACATGCCCCGGCAACTGCACATGCGTTCGCACCGCGCCAAACGAGACGATCGGCCGCGCGAAGACGGGGCTCGAGCGGAACGATAGCCGCAAGGTCTGCGCCGTTGGATGCCTCGAAAGGATCATCAACCCACTACCCAGGAGTGACCTACGATCGTCGAGACAGGCATACGGGAACGATTGCCTCGCGTGCTGGAAGACCAGCCGCTGGACATGTCGCCCGAACACCTCCTGCAGCATCACGACATCACCGTCGAGACCCGGTAACAGCCGACAGAGACCTGCCAACCGTTCCTCGACGTGTGGCACCGGCTCGAAGAAGGCCCGACGTCGGAAGCCCATCCGGAGGAGAGCCGCGTTGAACGTGATGATGCTGAACGAGGTATCTGCCATCGCAGCGTTAGATGAAGTCGCGCAGAACGGTCCACGCGGAGTGAACGTACATCACGGTCCCCGCGAACAAGAGGATTCCGGCCAGTCCTCCGAGGACATAGCTCAAGGTGCCGAAGAGCCTCATGTGGAGTTTGCCGCCGTAGCTGATGAACTCCATCGCTATGTCGCCGTCCACGAGAGGATCGTCTGCGCGGCAGCGACCACCTCTGAGTTCTCGAGGCATGTCGCCCGGCAATCGCCCACCCGAATCCACGACCGACTGCAGTTGACGTACCGCTGGATGCATGACCAATGCGGCATGGCGCAACACCATGATGAACCAGTTGTACGTGACGAGCAACGTGAGCAGTACCGTGATCAGACATGCGCCCAGTAGGATGAACGACCATCGAAAGTGGTGAACATTGTTCTGGAAAGCTGCCAGGTCAACCGTCTGTCGCAACACGTCACCCATGAGAAGCGACACCGTAAAGGTCAGCATCCCTGCGGCGATCGCGCCGATCCATTTCATGAGCAACTGAAAAGACTGGTACCACAGGTAGATCATCGCGACTGGGTACCGGAGGTCGTAGAGAAAAGGGTCCAGCGATTTGACCGCCTTCTCGAACACTTCCTTTGTCCTAGACCTCTGTTCTGCCGTTGTCTCAGATGACGTGGGGTCCATCGTGGTTGACCATCATCCCATACCTCTCCCGGGGGACGTGGAGGCCCGGTGGTAACGGTGCAAGGAGCCGTTCGGTCTCGAGCTACGCGAAGGGCGCGCGGAGACCGCTATCGCTGGGGCACAGAGGCAGCCACCTGCTGCCGCTTACGGCAGTTCCCGCACAGACCATCGGCGCCCTTCGTCGGCCGTTGGCGGCAGATGCGGCAGCGAGCGAGGGCGAACGTACGCTTGGCGAGCCGGCCGGCGTCGGCGCGCAGCGGGGCGGGTCGCGGCTCGAGGGCTGAGCGCGGGCAACTTCGTCTGCAGGCACCACAGCCGCTGCAGCTTGCCGCGTCGTGCGAGAGGACGGCCTCGGCGCCGGCACTGCCCAGCCGCCAGGCACCGTTCGGGCAGGCGCCCAGGCAGCGCGGCCGGTCCGCCTCCTGACAGCCGTCACAGGCGTCAGCGACCTTCCAGTCGACGAAGAAGGCTCCGAGCACGCTCAGCTCGTCGGCCTCATCGGCGGCCGCCGTCACGTGCTTACGAGCGGCGGCTAGCAGCGCGGCGCGGTGGGGTAGCGCCGAGCCGCTCGCGGTGTCGTCGGCGAGCGTGGCGATACCGCGAGCCACGAGTTCGCAGCCGCGGGTGTGGGCGACTTGGAACAGCTCGCGTCGGCTGATGGGCCGCGCGCGGCCATCGCTGCCGCCTTCGCGACCTGTCGTGCCATCTGCGATGTGCACGTCCGGCGCAACGCCCAGCCGCTGCACGTAGGCCACGGCCTGGCGCGCCTGCGCCTCGATCACGGGGCGCAGTGCGCCCTTGGCGCAGCAGCCGCAGGCTGAGAGGTCGAGACGGACGGGCGTGCTGGGGCGCCCGAGCAGGGCGCTCGCCAACGACTCTGGGTGCAGACCGGCTAGGCAGGGTAGGCGGACAGCTGCGTCCGGGCCACCCTCGTGGCACCCCAGGGTCACGAGCTCGCGGTCGCGCCAAGCGCGCCGCAGGGCGGCGAGGTCGATGCCGGGGGCGTCGATCGCCTGGCTCGGGCAGGCTGAAGCGCAGGCGCCGCAGCCGTCGCAGGCGGCGGCGTGGAGGCGCCACGTGCCGTCGGCGTCGAACCAGAGCGCCTGGTGC
>SKMG01000167.1 GCA_007121175.1 Trueperaceae bacterium
AACGTCGAGGTCCCGGTGGCCGAGTCGCTGCCCGAGGCCGACGGCGGTGACGGCAACGCGCGCTTCGTGCAGGCGATCGCCGCCGCCACCGGCCGCACCTGCGCCGCGCTCGAGGCGCTGCCCGAGGACGCGAACGCGGTGGTGCTGGGAGGCGACCACTCGGTGTCGCTCGGCTCGGTCGCCCACGCCTGCGCACACGAGCGCACCGGGCTGCTGTGGGTCGACGCCCATGGCGACCTCAACACGCCCGAGAACAGTCCGAGCGGCAACGTGCACGGCATGCCGCTCGCTCACCTGCTCGGCTTCGGCGACCCGCGCTTGCTCGACGCCTGCCGCGGCGGCGGCCCGCTCCGCCCGGAAGACGTGGTGCTGATCGGCGTGCGCAGCCTCGATCCCGGCGAGCGTCGCTTGGCGGTGGAGCTGGGGTTGCGGGTGCTGACCATCGCCGACATCGACCGGCGCGGGCTCAACGCGGTCGCCGACGAGGCGCTCGAGGCGCTCGGGCACGTCGAGCGGCTGCACGTCTCACTCGACGCGGACGTGCTCGACCCGGCGGTCGCACCGGGCGTCGGCACGCCGGTGGTGGGCGGGCTCACCTACCGCGAGGCGCACCTGCTGATGGAGGTCATCGCGGAGGACGGTCGCCTCGCCAGCCTCGATCTGGTCGAGGTGAACCCCACACTCGACGTCCAGAACCGCACCGCTGCGGTCATGGTCGAGTTGACTGCGAGCCTGGTGGGCAAGCGGATCCTCTAACGAACGCGCTCGATCGCCGGCTGAGGTGGGTGCCGCGAGTCGCTCGAGCGAGCGCTGCAGGCTCGGCCAGGCGGTCTCGAACGCCTCGTCGCCGGCGCGGATCGCCGCCGCGGCCCGATCGAAGGCGAGCCACGAGATCGGCGGACGGGTCTGCACGTGCACCCCATCCATCCCGCCGTCGGGCAGCGCCTCGGCCGCGCTCGCCCAGGCATCGACGGTCAGCGTGAGCGCCCGCGCCAGCCCACCGAAGCGGCCCGGACCACCGCCGCGGGCCAGCAGCTGGCGCAGCGCACCGCCGGGCGAGGCCGCGAGCGCCCGGCGTGCGAACCGCAACGCTCCCGAGTCGCGCACCTCGACGCCTGCGCCCACGCCGATCGCCAACTCCACGCCCTCGGCGTGCAGCGCGTCGAGCGGCACCGGGCTGCCGATACCCCCGTCGATCAGCCGCCGGCCACCCAACACGACCGGGGCGAAGAGGCCGGGCAGGGTGGCGCTCGCGCGCAGTGCCGGCGCCAACGGCCCCCGGCGCAACACCACGCGCTCGCCGCTGTCGAGATCGGTCGCCACGACCGCGAGCCGCAGCGTGCAGTCCTCGAAGGAGCGACCCTCGAGTAAGCGATCGAAGTAGGACTCCAGCCGGTCGCCGCGCAGCAGGGCGCCATGGGCCACGCCGAGATCGACGATCCGCGGGAGCACGTCGCGCCGGCGCAGCCGTTCGGCCTCGGAGCGCAGCGCGCACAGATCGCGGCCGCTGGCGTACAGCGCGCCGATGACGGCCCCGAAGCTCGTCCCCACCACCACCTCGGGCCGGATGCCGCGGCGCTCGAGCGCGGCGAGCGCGCCGATGTGGGCATAGCCGCGGGCCGAGCCGCCGCCGAGGGCCACGCCGACGCTCGGCCGGCGGGCGCCGCTGGCGCCTCCTGCGGGGTACGGTGTAAACGCGTGAGGCACGCCCGGCAGGCTAGCCCGACGCGAGCAGGCCGGCGTGGGAGCGGTGTGAGAAGCGTGGGCGAGGATCGTGAAGAGGCTCGTCGTGACATGCTCCTAGGCATGTCCCCGGAGCCGTTCGAGGTGGCTGTGATCCATCACCGCACGCCCGCGCTGCTGGCGCAGGCGCTCGAGCGCCTCGCCGGCATCGCGCCGCGCGCCCTGGTGCGGGTGGTCGACACCGCCTTCGATCCGAGCCTCGCGGTGCAACTCGACGGCGTGCACCCGCGGCTGGTGTGGCTGCCGGTGCCCAACCACAGCTATGCAGCCGCGGTCAACGCCGCGGCCCGCGCCCTGCGGCAGCCGCTGCTGCTGCAGATGAACGCCGACGTGCTCTTGGGCGCGGACGCCATCGACGAGCTGCGCGGTGCCCTCGACGACCAGCGGGTGGCAGTGGCGGGACCGCTGGTGAGGACGCCGAGCGGCGCCCTCCAGGACCTGGGACTGCCCTACCGCTGTCACTACGCCCGCCTGAGCTGGCGCAGGCATGCCGGTACGCCTGCGGGCGGCGGACCCGCGAGCGTCGATGTCCCCTGGCTCTCGGGGTGCGCGCAGCTGCTGCGCCGCGAGGCGCTCTACGCCGTGGGCGGCTTCGACGCGCGGCTGCGCTTTTACAACGAGGACCTCGAGTGGTGCCTCCGGGTGCGTCGCGCCGGCTGGCGCTGCCGGCTCGTCGCGACCGACGCAATGCACGTCGGCGGGGCCTCGAGCCAGGCGCGCCCAGCGCTGACGCTCGAGGGCCTGCGCGGCGGCTACGCCGTCACGCGCCGCCACGGGCCCGCCTGGG
>SKMG01000119.1 GCA_007121175.1 Trueperaceae bacterium
CCCTGAACCTTCGCGAGCTCCCGCTTGAGGGCGGCGACTTCCTTCTCGAGATCGGCAGTGTTCATGATGTACCCTCTCCGGCGGTGCGTTGTCCGCGCCGGCCTCGGGTGTCTGCCATCGGCGACAGGCCTCGACCGTGGGACAGGGAACCGCTCGAATGAACACATTAGCAACTACTGTGACGGGATGACGTAACGCCTACGACCGTGAGGATGCCGCCTGAAGCGTTCTTTTCGGTGTCTCCACGGCAGCCGTGACGGCGCTGAAGCAGCCACCTAGCTTCGTTCCAGACGCGCGTCGACGTGGGCGCCCGTCGCCACGTCGGGTGCGCCGTGATCGGTGAGATGCTTCCTTCGAGGAGCGATTTCGTGCCGATCACGGGTGCCGACGCCTTCATGGCCGTGGCATTGGCACACGCCGTGCAGGCCCTGGGCCGAGCCTCGTCCGACAGCTGGATTGCTGCGCGTTCACGAACCGTTCACAGCAACCGCAGTACCGTCGTGCCGCTGACCGAGACCGTGAGAACATCCGTGCGGAGCTCAATCCTCGAGTGCAGCGGAGGAGAGGTCATATGGACAACGCCACACCGACCGCGAAGCGGCCAAGGGCCTATGGTCCGTTCTACGTGCGAGCGTTCGTATCGATCATGATGATCGCCTTCTTGCTGCTCTTCACGCTCTCGGGAGCCGCCCTCTTCGTGTCGCCTCCGGGCCAGATGGCGAACACGCTCGGCTGGACGCTCGTCGGCCTGAGCAAGGGCCAGTGGGAGACGCTCCACATCGCCTTCGGCCTGCTCTGGATCCCGCTGTCGGTGCTCCACCTCGTCTTCAACCGCCGGGTGCTGGTGAGCTACCTCCGTGACCGCGTTCGCAGGACCTTCGTCTGGCGGCGCGAACTGCTCGCTGCGGTCGCCGTCACGGCCGCGCTGGGGGTCGCTTCGGTCTTCGACCTGCCTCCCGTCGCTCAGCTGATGGAGTGGGAAGAGAGCTTCGCTGACTTCTGGGCCGAGCGCTCTCCCGACGTCGTCGTCGCCCCCGGCGCCACGGTTCGGACGGGCGGCGACCCGCTCGGCGCCGGCGACCCGCTCGGCGGCGCGTATTCGCCGGTCGCCGGTGGCGGAGCCATCATGGGCGGCGGCATGGGTCGCTACGCGACGATCGACCCAGAGACCGGCCTGACGCAGCCCGTCGGAAAGGAGGCCGCGGCCCGAGCGGACGGCCTCTCGCTCGACGTCCCGGTCGATCACGACGGAGCCGTCGAGGGCGCGGCGGTCGACGACGATCAGGTATCGGAGGACGCTCCGACACTTTCGGACTGAGCAGCAGACACTCCCCGTGGGGGCTCCTGCCCGACCGCGTCTTCACGCTGGTGCGTGACCGGTCCGCTGCTCCCGCAGGGGAGGACGACAACCCAACGACGCCCGGCCGACGAGGTTCGCGCCGGGCGCTTCGGTGTGCCGTCGACTGGCGCCTGTCGGCGCGGGCCTTATCGTACGGGTGTCGCCATCGCTCGTCCGGCGAGGAGCCCTGTCGGGCACGCGGGAAGCACGGAGGGCGAGCGACGGCAGGACCGAGTTGTCGCGACGGCGCATCTCCCGGTGAAGCTGGGGCGGTGCCGCGTGGGGCAGAACCGTCAAGACACGGACGCGAGGACGTGCGATGAGAGATCCCGGCACCGATGCGCTCGACGAAGCGCTGGACGATGACGATGCGGCGCTCGAGCGCGAACGCTACGCGCTGCTCCAGAACCTCGAGGATCTACTCGAGACGCCGATGGTGTTCCTCGCCTTCGTGTGGCTCGCGCTGCTGATCGCAGAGTTCGTGTGGGGCGAGACGCCGGCGTTCGCGATCATCGGCACCGCGATTTGGGTGATCTTCATCGTCGACTTCGGCGTCAAGTCGATCCTGGCGCCCAAGAAGCTCGAGTACCTGCGCCGGAACTGGCTGGGGGCCGTGTCGCTGGCGATCCCGGCCCTACGCATCTTTCGGATCGCGCGGGCGATCCGGCTGCTGCGAGTCGCGCGCGTGGGTCGAGGGATCCGCCTAGTGCGGGTCGTCAGCTCGGTCAACCGCGGCATGCGAGCGCTCGGCGCGAGCCTGCGCCGGCGCGGCTTCGGCTACATCGCCGCGCTCACGGCCATCGTCACCTTCGCCGGGGCCGCGGGCATGTACGCGTTCGAGAGTGAGACGGTAGACGGGCTGCGCACCTATGGGGACGCGCTGTGGTTCACCGCCATGGTGATGACGACGCTCGGGTCGCAGTACTGGCCGGAGACCTTCGAGGGGCGAGTGCTGTCGCTCTTCCTAGCGCTGTATGCGATCGGCGTCTTCGGCTACGTCACCGCCACCCTGGCCACCTACTTCATCGGGCGAGACGCCGAGAACGCCGAAGCCGAGATCGCCGGCGCCGAGGAGCTCGCAGCGCTGCGCCGCGAGGTGAGCGCTCTGCGCGACGACATCAGCGCCTTATCTCGGCGGGCTCCGGAGTCGTGAGCGGCCCGCTCGAACCTCGAGCGTGGGCAGCG
>SKMG01000139.1 GCA_007121175.1 Trueperaceae bacterium
ACCGGCACCGGTCGGTCCCGTGCTCCTAGTCGACGGGCAGATCGAGCATCGCCAGGCGAGCGCCGGAGGCGCGGGTGCATTCACCTTCGTGAACACGCCGGAGCTGCAGCGCGACCTCGCAGGACTCGCGTCAGGAACGCTCCATCAGCGGTTGCAGGTGCTGACGAAACCGAGCGGACAGCCGGTCCGGTACCAGGTCTGCCTGGTGCCGGTCGACATCACCATCCCACCGGCCTGCAGCGACGCGTCCCACCTCGGCTTCAGCGGCAGCGGAACGTTCGAGGCGAGCCAGCCGCTCGCGAGCCTGAGCGGCGCCGACCGTATCGCCTGGAACCGCGGTATCACCAGCGTGATGCTCGTCGTGCGTGACCCCAGCAACACGCCCGTCGACGAGCGCTCCTTCGCCGCCTCCGGTGACCGGACCGACTTCGACATGTCCGACTACTACCCGATGACGGTCCGGTATCAGGCCATGGTCGTGCCGGCCGGAGCGAGTTTCCCCGGCTGGCCCTGAGGGGAGACAGCGCCGACGCCCGACCGCGCGCCTGTTCTTCCGCACAGCGGCGACCAGGCGCCGGTTCCCGGACCGCTCAGTCGGTGGCGACCGTCTGGCGCTGAGCCGCGAACAGCTGCTCGAAGCGGCGCGGGGCGCGGTGCTCCCAGCCGCGCTTGTGATACGCGTAGCCGGCCACGAGCGGGAAGGTGACCGTCAACTCGCCGTACACCATCTGCTCGTACGTGGTGTCGACCTTTCCCCAGCTCGACGCCTCCTTCAGCGTCGAGCCCGAGAGGGCGCCGTCGCGCTCGTCGGCGACGGTCAACTGGACCGCGTACTTGTGCATCGAGGCTTCGTGCCCCAAGAACTCTGCCGACACGACGATGTCCTGCACGAAGTTCTTCGGGACCCCGCCGCCGAGCATCAGGATGCCAGTGGTGCCCTGATGGATCTTGATCTGGGTGAGCTCACGGAAGTCCTTCACCGAGTCGATGGCTACGTGTGACTCGGGGTGGTGGATCTGGTGGTGCACGAGGCCGAAGCCCGCCGAGCAATCACTGAACGCGGGCACGAAGATCGGCACGCCGCGTTCGAACGCGCTCCGGACGATGCTGCCTGCCCCCAGATCGCGCGCTTGCAGGAAGCGCGCCATCTCGCCGATGAACTCGCGGCTCGAGTAGGCGCCGGGCGGCATACCGTCGGCGATCTCACGGACGGTGTCGTCGCACTGACGCAGCTCCTCCTCGTCGATGTAGGTGTCATAGATGCGATCGATCATCAGTTCGCGCAGCGCGTTGTCGTCGGCGAACCTATCTCCCTGGTAATGGCGGAACCCTAGCGCCTCGAAGAAGTCCTGATCGACGATGTTGGCGCCGGTCGAGACGATCGCGTCGACCATGTTCGACTCGATCAGCGCGACGATGGCCGCGCGCTGACCGGCTGAGACGACGCTGCCGGCCAAGGTCAGGATGATGCCGCACTCCTCGTCGCGAACCATCATGTCGAAGATTCGGCCCGCGCGCGCGAGGTCGCGAGCGGAGAACGCGGTCCGTCCCATCATCTCGACCAGCGGCACCACGTTCACGGCGGTGATGTCGAGGTGCTCGACGAACGTCGCGAGATGCTGCTGCTTCTCAGTCGTCCTGGTCATGCTATGGCCTCCGATCTCACGGGCCGCGACGGGCGGCCACGGTCCGGCGGGGAACGCCCGGCGCGCGCGTCCGGTCTTGGAGCCCTGTGCAGCGGCGGACCTCTCACCGGTCGCCATCGGCGCTCCCGTGGCTACTGCATCACGATGGTGCACAGCTCCGGGCGCTGTCAAGCGGCCCTGACGCGAACGCAGCCCGAACCAGACGCGCCCGGATGCGGACGCAGCCCTGACGCGTGCGCAGCCCTGACGCTGGCGTGCCAGAGCCCGGAAGCCGGCTAGACTTGCTGCAGGTAGGTGTAGCCCACGAGCTCGGCGTCGTAGAGGGCCACGAGCTCGCGCTTCTCCTCGTCGCTGAGCGCAATGCCTGCGGCCTCGCTCTCGCGGATCTCCTCCTGGAGCCAACCGTGCAGCGTCTCGACCTCGTAGCCCATGTTCTGGATCACCCGGCGCGCTTTCTGACCGTTCACCAAGAGCTCCGCACGCCAGCCTCCGGGCTCGAGGCGAACGTGCGCCTCGTTGACGCGCCCGAACAGGTTGTGGTTCGTCGCCAGCACGTCCTGGTAGGCGCCAGTCAGGAAGGCCCCCAGGTAGTAAGGCTCGCCAGGCTGCAGCTCGTGCACGGGCAGCGTGGCGCGCACGTCGCGCAGGTCGATGAAGCGCTGGATCTTGCCGTCGCTGTCGCAGCTGATGTCGACCAGCGTCGCGTGACGGCTGGGGCGCTCGTGCAGTCGCGTCAGCGGGACGATCGGGAAGAGTTGGCCGATCGCCCAGTGGTCGGGCATACCCTGGAACAGGCTGAAGTTGCACACGTAGGTGTCGGCCAGGCGCCTCGGTAGCGCCTCGAGCTCCTCCGGAACGTAGTCGAGCTGCTCGACGACCTTAGCGACGCGCGTCAGGACCTGTTGATAGAGCTGCTCGACGTAGGCCCGCTCGAGCAGCGTCAGGTAGCCGAGGTCGAACAGCGAATGCATGGTCTCCTTGTTCGAGACCGCCTCGTTGTAGACCTCGCGGTAGTTCTTGATCGAGACGGTCTTGAGGAGCTCGCGCATGTCCGTGACGAGCTGGTGCACTTCGCCCTCGAGCGGCGGCAGCTCGAGCGGAGTCCGGGTCGGCCCCAGGGCGTCGATGACCGGCATCACCAGCACCGCGTGGTGGGCGGTGAGCGCGCGACCGGACTCCGTCACGATCACCGGGTGCTCGGCCTCACCGTCGTCGCACACCTCCTTGATGGTGTACACGACGGTGTCGGCGTACTCCTGGATGCCGTAGTTCGCCGACGCCTCGAAGGTCGTCTTGGAGCCGTCGTAGTCGACCGCCAAACCGCCGCCGACGTTGAGGTAGCGCACATCGGCTCCCATGCTGCGAACGTCGACGTATGCCTGGGTCGCCTCGCGCACCGCGACCTTGATACGCCGCACGTCGGTGAGCTGACTGCCGACGTGACAGTGGATCATCTGCAGCGCCCCCAACATGCCTTCCTCGCGCAGGCGCCAGACGGCGTTGATCAGCTCGGTGCTGGTGAGGCCGAACTTGGCCTCGTCGCCGCCCGAGGCTTCCCACTGTCCGGCACCCTTGGCGTGGAGCTTGTAGCGGATGCCGATCACTGGAGCCACGCCCATCTCGCGTGAGACGCGCAGCACGCGTTCGAGCTCGGCGTACTTCTCGAGCGTGATCACCACCGGCTTGCCGAGCTTGCGCCCCCACAGCGCGAGCCGCACGAAGTGATCGTCCTTGAAGCCGTTGCAGCAGATCAGCGCCTCGGGATGCGTGTCCTGCACGAGGATCAATGCCAGCTCGGCCTTGCTGCCCGCCTCGAGCCCGGTCATGTAGCGCGCGCCGTACTCGGCGATCGTCTCGATCACCATGCGGCGCTGGTTCACCTTGACTGGGTACACGCCCTGGTAGTGCGCTCGGTAGCCGGCCTCGTCGATGGCGTGCGCGAACGCTTGGTTGATGCGGTCGAGCCGGTCTTCGATGATCTGCGGGAAGCGGACGATCATGGGGACGCGGTGTCCACGCGCACGTAGCGACTCGACGATGTCCCGGATCGATGCCGCGCAACTCGGGTCGCTCCGGAGCGTGACCTCCATGTCGCCCTGCCGACCGGCACGGAAGTAGCCGCCGGCCCATTCGGAGATGCTGTAGAGCTCCTCAGCGTCGGCGATGCTGAAGGGCGTGTCGAGTGCGGCTTGGGCCAACGTCGTCCTCCTCCGCAGGATGCCGCCACCGCGACCGTCGACAACCCTCGCGGCAGCGGCCATCACGGTATCAGGTGCGGCGGTGACGTTCGCCCCACGAGACAGCGAAACCGGAGTCCGGTGCTACCATCGGTTCGCCCGGCGGCGCGCCGCCCCACCGCAGCCAGGGCGTCAGGAGCCTCCGATGCTCGACCTCGATCACCCTACCCCGGTGGACCTCGGCTACCGCTGGCCGGCCGAGTGGACCCAACACGCCGCCACCTGGACCAGCTGGCCGAGCGACGACGCGTTGTGGGAGGGTGAGCTCGACGCGGTCCGCGCCGAGCTCGCGCTCATGGTGAGCGCGCTGACGCGCTTCGAGTCGGTGGTGATCAACGTGACCGACGACGAGGCTGAGCACGACGCGCGCGCGCGGCTGCGGCGAGCCGGAGCGCAGCCCGGCCGGTTCCGCTTCCACCGCGTGCCGCTCGACGACTCCTGGTTCCGTGACAACGGTCCGCTGTTCGTGGTCAGCGGCGCCGGCCAGGTCGCGCTCACCGACTGGCGCTTCAACGCCTGGGGCGGCAAGTACGAGTACGGGCGCGACACTCTCGCTCCCGCTTCGGTGGCGCGCGAGTTGGGCATGCGTCGCTTCGCGTTCCCCTACGTGCTCGAGGGCGGCGGCATCGAGGTCAACGACGAGGGGCTGCTGCTGACCACGCGCTCGTGCCTCCTCTCGACGACGCGCAACCCGGAGCTCAGCGAAGAGGAGACCGAGGCGCTCCTGCGCGCGGGCCTCGGAGTGCGGCACGTGGTGTGGCTCGACCGCGGACTCGAGGGCGATCACACCGATGGGCACGTCGATCTCGTTGCGCGCTTCTGCAATGACCGCACCATCGTGTGCGCCGTGGCCGAGGACCCGCAGGACCCGAACTACGCCCCGCTCGAGGCCAACCGCGCGGTGCTCGAGGCTCTGCGCACGCCTGACGGCGAGCCGTTCACGGTGGTGCCGCTGCCGCTGCCGCAACAGCGCCGGCTGCCCGACGGCCGGGTGCTGGCCGCCTCGTACGCCAACTTCTACCTCGCCAATGGCGTGGTTCTGGTGCCTACGTATGACGACCCGCTCGACGGACCGGCGCTCGCCTTGCTCGCTCCACTGTTCCCAGACCGGGAGCTCATGGGCGTGAGCGCGAGCCACCTGGTGACCGGCGGCGGCGCCTGGCACTGCGTCACGCAGCAGCAGCCGGAGGGAGCGATAGACCATGGCTGAGCGCACGAGCGCCAGCGGCGCAAGCGCCAGCGGCGCAAGCGCCGATCCGCTGCGGCTGGCGCTGGTACAGCTCGCGTGCAGCGACGACCGCGACCGCAACCTGGCCAAGGCGGAGGCCGCCGTGCGTGAGGCCGCTGGCGGCGGCGCACGACTGATCCTGCTGCCCGAGCTGTTCGAGTACCTCTACTGGCCCCAGGCCGAGCGCGAGGAGTACTTCGCGCTGGCGCACCCGGTCGAGGGGCACCCGTTCCTGCCGCGGTTCCAGGCGCTGGCTGCGGAGCTGGGCGTGGTGCTGCCGGTCTCGTTCTTCGAGCGCTCGGGGCACGCGCACTTCAACAGCCTGCAGATGATCGACGCCGACGGCAGCGTCCTGGGCGTCTACCGCAAGAGCCATATCCCCGACGGGCCCGGCTACGAGGAGAAGTACTACTTCAACCCCGGAGACACCGGCTTCGAGGCCTGGCGCACACGCGTCGGTGTCATAGGCGTCGGCATCTGCTGGGATCAGTGGTTCCCGGAGTGCGCCCGCGCCATGGCGCTCAAGGGCGCCGAGGTGCTGCTCTACCCCACCGCGATCGGCAGCGAGCCCGTCGAGGCCGGCGGCTTCGACACGCGCGACATGTGGCAGCGCGCGATGATCGGCCACGCTGTCGCGAACGCCTGCTACCTGGGCGCCGCCAACCGGGTCGGACGCGAGGGCGACGCGAACTTCTACGGTTCGAGCTTCGTGGCCGACCCGACCGGCACGAAGCTGACCGAGGCCGATCGCAACGCTGAGACGGTGCTCTACGCCGACCTCGATCTCGCCGCCGCCCGTGCCTTCCGGGCCGGCTTCGGCTTCTTCCGCGACCGCCGGCCCGACCTCTACCGCCCGCTGCTCACGCTCGACGGCCGCGAGCCTTAGCGTCGGGTCTGCGGGCGTCGGAGTCGGCGTTGAACGTCAGATGGGGGCCCGGCGCTGCCGCCACGCCCGGCGGGAGCCACCATCCGCCGCCGGCGCGCTCCAGCACCCTCGCGAGCGCCAGGGCCACGTCCTCCCGGCCGACCGGCGCTACCACCTGGACCCCGATCGGCAACCCGTCGTCGCTGCGGCCGCACGGCACCACCACCGCCGGCTGGCCACCGAGGCTGAACGTCAAGGCGGGCGCCAGCGAACCGGCGTCCTCGCCGTGCGCTACCGCCGGCCGCTCCGCAACCGGCGTGAGCACCGCGTCGTAGCCGCCGAAGAAGCGCGTGAGGCCGGCCCGGAAGCGGTCCCACTCGAAGCGGAAGCGCTGCAGGTCGAGCGCCGTCAGCGGGCTCTGAGCGGTCGGTTGCCAGGTCTGCGCCGACGCCGACTCGGGCAGTGACCAGTAGGTGCGAGTGAGCGGGTAGACCGCCTCGAGGCCGTCTGGACGGTCCTCGACCAGGGTGGCGCCGGCGGCACGCGCCCAGCCCACGGCCGAGCGCACGGTCCGCTCCGTGTCAGGCGTGGCGACGCAGTCCGGCTGCCCGAGCCACCAGGCGACGCGCAGCGACGAGACGTCGACGCCGGCGCTGTCTCCGAGCTCGAGCGGCAGAGCGCTGGGGTCGCTCGCGTCGGGGCCCTGCAGTACGCGCAGCGCGAGCTCCAGGTCGGCCACCGTGCGGGCCAGTGGACCGATCACGGTACGCGGGTCGAGCAGCGGCGTGATCACCGGGAAGTGTCCGGTGAGCGGCACGCGGCCGCTGGTGGGCCGCAGCGCGCACAACCCGCAGGCGTGGGCCGGTTGGCGGAGGCTGCCGCCGGAGTCGGAGCCGAGCCCCAGTGCCGAGCCTCCGGCCGCGACGAGCGCGGCCTCCCCGGAGGAGCTCCCGGTCGGCGTGCGGGTCGGGTCGTGCGGGTTGAAGGTGGCGCCGAAAGCCTCGCTGTGCTCGCCAGGATTGGTCTTGCCCAGCACGATGGCCCCGGCGGCGCGCAAGCGCGCCACGGCAGTCGCGTCGCGCCCCGGCCGGCGAGCGCGAAACGCCGACTCGCCACCGCTGCAGGGCATCCCTGCTACGTCGATCCAGTCCTTGACGCTGACGCTGACACCGTGCAGCGGCCCGCGCACGACGCCCGCGGAGAGCTCGGCATCCGCTGCCCGAGCTACTGCGCGCGCCGCCCCCTCGTCGAGGTACACCACCGCGCGCACTACGGCATCGACCGCGTGGAGGCGCTCCAGCTGCGCCTCGAGCAGCGCCTGCGCGCGCACCTCGCCGCGGGCGAGCGCCGCCGCCTGCGCGCTCGCCGATGCCAGCACCAGGGCGCCGAGATCCATGCGCGGCATACTACGCCCGCGCGCTCGGTCCCGTGTCACCATCGCAACGAGGCATGAGGTGGAAGCGCAGACGATGACGACCGGGGCGGCGCCTGCCTACCTGGCGCTCGCGCACACGGGCGAGCTCGAGCGCCGCGCAGCGGCGGCCCTCGCGCGGCTGGAGTCGTGCCGCGTGTGCCCGCGGGCGTGCGGGGTCAACCGCTTAGCAGATGAGCGCAAGCTGTGCCGCACCGGCCGGCATGCGCGAGTGTCGGCCTGCTTTGCGCACTTCGGAGAGGAGGACTGCCTGCGGGGAGATCGCGGCAGCGGCACCATCTTCTTCAGCGGCTGCAACCTCCGCTGCGTCTTCTGCCAGAACTGGGAGACCTCCCAGGCTGGGCTCGGCGAGCTCGTCGATGCGCGCACCTTGGCCGAGCTGATGCTCGGCCTGCAGGACTTCGGTTGCCACAACATCAACCTCGTCACCCCAGAGCACGTCGTGCCGCAGATCCTCGAGGCCCTCCCCCTCGCGGTTGCGGGTGGATTGCGCCTGCCTCTGGTCTACAACAGCTCGGCATACGACTCCCTCGACAGTCTGCGCCTGCTGCGCGGCATCGTCGACATCTACATGCCGGACTTCAAGCTCTGGAGCTCCGCGAGCGCAGCGGCCTGGCTCGGGGCGAAGGACTACCCTGAGGTGGCGCGTGCAGCGTTCAAGGAGATGCACGCCCAGGTCGGCGACTTGCGGCTCGATGAGCGGGGCCTGGCGGTGCGCGGGCTGCTGGTGCGCCACCTGGTGATGCCCGGCCGTCTCGAGGAGACGAGCGCCATCGCGCGTTGGCTCGCCAAGGAGCTCAGCAGCGACACCTACGTCAACGTCATGGGGCAGTACCGGCCCGAGGGACGGGTGCTCGAGCAGCCGGGCCGCTGGCCGGCCCTCGAGCACCGGACCGCGCACGCGGAGTACGAGGGAGCTGTCGCGGCGGTACAGGCCGCCGGGTTGTGGCGGCTCGACGAGCGCGCCGTGCGGCCGAGGCGGCTGCGCACCAGCCCCGGCTGAGCCCGAAGCCGGCTCGTCAGCGGACGTTCCAGGCTGGCATGTCGCCCGCCCCCAGTGACACCACGCTGCCGTCGAGCCCGAACACGGCGAGCACGCTCACCCCGTTGGCGTCGAGCACCGGCAGCACCAGCGCATCGCTCGCCGGCGACCAGAGCCGGTTGGAGCGGCTGTACTGGTCGAAGGATGGCAGGTACTCGTGGAGCAGCGACGGTGACGGGGAGATGCGGGCGAGCTGACGCTCGAACCCGGTGGCGATGTCCGCGACCCAGAGCGCGAACCGCAGCTCGTCGGTGCTGTGCTGGGCGACGTGCCACAGCGGTCCGATCGTGTCGTCCTCGACCAGCGTCAGGTAAGCGATGCTACCGCCGTCGGGCGACCACCAGAACGCGACCGAGGCCTCGTCGGTGATGGTGGTCACCTCGCCGCTGTGGGCGTCGATCAGGACGATCGGGCCGTAGCCGTCGGGCGAGTCGCCGAGCGGACGCTGGACGGCGAGCCAGTCGCGGCGCGGGTGCCACGCGAAGGCGGCGACGCCGGCATGCGGGAGCTGGTGCTGGTCATCGTCCGATGTCGGCGCGCCGATGCGCTGCAGCACGACCTCGCGTACCTCATCGCGGGCTCGGGCTCCCGCGCGCGTGGCGTAGGCGATCCAGTGTCCGCCGGCGGCCATCGCCGGCACCCGGAACGCCCCGGGCTGGGGGAAGGCGAACTCGAGCGCGTAGGCGTCGAGTCGCGTAACGCCGACCTCCGCCGTGGGGCGCAGGCCGTTGCGGTGCAGCAGCAGCGCGGAGCCGCCATCGGCCCACGACCAGAAGAGCGGATCGCCGGCGGCGAAGAGCCGCGGCTCGCCGGCAGGGACCGGAACCAGGTACAGCCCGAGGAGGTCCGACCGGCGCGCGAGCACCGCCAGGCGCGACCCGTCGGGTGACCAGTCGTGGTAGAGCGGGGCTTCGTGGCGCGCGTACACGCGCTGGTGACTGCCGCGCGCGGGATGATGGACGTCGACGCTCGCCCCGTCCAGACCGAGCACGATCGCCGCGATCGCCTCACCGTCGGGCGACCAGGAGGGGAAGCGGGCTTGCCCCGCCGCGCCGACGATCAGACCGCGCTCCCCGCTCTCGGGATCGACCAGCGCGATCCGGCCTTCGCTGGTGACGAAGGCGATGAGCCCCGCAGTGTCGGCCGGCATCACCACCGGCAGCGACTCCCCGACAGCGGCCGCGTCAGCTACCAGCGCCATGACCGCAAGCACCACGGCGATCGGGCGCACGAACCGGGCGCCGTGCCGGGCACTTGTCCTCCGGCGCCGCTCGCGCAGTGTCCGTGGTCCGTCACCGGCGGCATTGCGGCCGGCGCAACCGGGCACGTCTAACCGCCTTGCTCGCGCTGCTGCGCCGCCGAAGCCTTCGTCGCCGACGACGC
>SKMG01000374.1 GCA_007121175.1 Trueperaceae bacterium
TCGCACGGGTTCGCCCGCGCGGCTTTCCTGGTGCGGGTGGGGGAGACGATCGCAGGCCTGGGCCGCGCCGGAGTCACCAGCTTCCTGCTCGGCGCGTTGGCGGATCTCGACCTGCAGCTGATCGAGCACGACGTGGCGCCCGATCGTGAGGTGATCCTCTACGGCGGCGGTCTGTTCCCCGGCATCCTACGCAAGGCGTTGCTGCGCACTGGCAGCCGCCGCGTGCGCGTGCTCGACCGCTCCCTCAGCGACGGCGCCGCCACGGTCGGCGCGGTCCGCCTGCTGCAGGCGTTCTTGGGTGAAGGGGCCGGTGCGCAAACGTGAAGGACGTTACCGATCACTTGCGGGCCCACCCGATCATGGCGATCCTGCGCGGCGTGCCGGCGCCCCAGGTGCTGCCGCTCGCCCAGGCGCTGCTCGCCGGGGGTGTCCGCAGCCTCGAGGTCGCCTTCACCGACGCTGACGCGGCCCCGAAGATCGCCGAGCTGGTCGACGCCTTCGCCCGCGACGGTAGCGCCTTCGTCGGCGCCGGCACGGTGACCACCGCCGAGCGCGCCGAGGCGGCGCTGGCGGCTGGCGCCGCCTTTCTCGTCACGCCGCACGTCGCGAGCGCCGTCAATGCCGTCGCGCGCGAGCGAGGCGTACCGGTCGTCTGCGGAGCGGCTACGCCCACCGAGATCGCCCAGGCGCGCGAGCAGGGCGCTGCCTTCATCAAGCTGTTTCCGGCTGGGCCGCTCGGGCCCGGCTACCTGCGTGCGTTGCTCGGTCCCTACCCCGACCTCGAGGTGTTCGCCGTCGGTGGCGTGGGCCGCGACAACGCCCGTGCCTTCTTGGAGGCCGGCGCCATCGGCCTGGGTGTCGGCGGTGCCTTGACGTCGCTCGACTGGGACGCACCGGATCTGGATTCGGTCACCCGGCTGGCGCGCGAACTCAGCGCGATCGCGGCGAATGCGACGAGGGGACGAACGTGAAGATCCGTTCGCTCGAGCTGTTCAAGGTGCCGCCCCGTTGGGTGTTCCTGAAGGTGAGCACCGACGACGGCGTGGTCGGCTGGGGCGAGCCGATCGTCGAGGGCCGGGCCGACACGGTGATCGCCGCGGTGAAGGAGCTCGCCACCTACCTCATCGGAGCTGATCCCCGGCGCGTCGAGGACCTGTTCCAGGTGCTCTACCGCGGCGGCTTCTACCGCGGGGGGCCGGTGCTGACGAGCGCCATCTCCGGCATCGAGCAGGCGCTGTGGGACATCAAGGGCCGCGCGCTCGGCGTGCCGGTGCACGAGTTGCTCGGCGGCGCTGCGCGCGACCGAGTCCGCGTCTACAACTGGATCGGCGGCGACCACCCCGCCGACCTCGCAGCAGGCGTCGAGCAGCAGCGTGCGAACGGCTTCAGCGCGGTGAAGATGAACGCGACTGAGGAGCTGCACTACCTCGACGACCACCGCAAGATCGACGCCGCCGTGGCCCGCATGGCCGCCGCACGCACCGCGGGAGGAGACGGGTTCGACATCGCAGTGGACTTCCACGGGCGAGTGCACAGGGCGATGGCGAAGACCTTGGTGCGCGAGCTCGAGCCGTTCCGGCCGTACTTCTTCGAGGAGCCGGTGCCGCCGGAGAATCTCGAGGCGTTACGCGAGATCGCGCGGCACACGAGCGTGCCGATCGCGGTGGGCGAGCGCCTGTACACGCGCTGGGGCTTCAAGGACGTGATCACCCAGGGCGTGGTCGACATCGTCCAGCCGGACCTGTCGCACGCCGGCGGCATCTGGGAGGTGCGCAAGATCGCCGCGATGGCCGAGGCGTTCGACGTCGCGGTGGCGCCGCACTGCCCGCTCGGGCCGATCGCCTTCGCTGCCTCGCTGCAGCTCGACGCCTGTACGCCCAACGTGGTGATCCAGGAACAGAGCCTGGGCATCCACTACAACGTCGGCAATGATCTGCTCGACTACCTGTGCGACGCGAGCGCGTTCACCTGCCACGACGGCTACCTCCCTGTACCCACCGGGCACGGCCTCGGCATCGAGATCGACGAGGAGGAGGTGCGGGCTCGCTCGCGCGAAGGGCACGACTGGAAGAGCCCGATCTGGCGCAACGCCGACGGCACCGTGGCCGAGTGGTGAGCGACCGATGGTGACCCTCCCGAGCCGCGAGGAGGTGCAGCGAGCTGTGCACACCGAAGCATGATCGTCGAGCAGCAGCGCTTCGGCTTCCCTTGACCAGCCCGCGAACCCTACCTTAGGATCAGCTTTAGAGACCCAAGAAGGAGGGAGTTCGATGCTGAAGCCAAGCAAGCTAAGCCGAGGTAGGCCGTCCGCCTTCGTGCTGTCGGTAGTGCTGTGCCTGTTCGCCCTCGCGAGCGTCGCGCAGGCCCAGGAGATGCCGGAGAAGCCCGAGGTACTCAACATCATCGCCCTCGACATCGACGTGGTGCAGTTCGGCGACGCGGTCGCGCAGTTCGAGCAGGACCACGGAATCCGGGTGGAGTGGCTGGAGTTCCCGTACGGCCAGCTGTGGAGCCAGATCA
>SKMG01000168.1 GCA_007121175.1 Trueperaceae bacterium
CGTGCGCCGGCGCGGCGCTGGCGCCGCCGCCTCGGTCGCTCGTAGCTGGACGCGCCTCGAAGCCCGCGCCCGGACCGGCGTCCGAAGCCGGGCTCAGCCGTGCGAGCAGCGCGCCACCGGTCTGGTCGAGCAGAGACCAACTCAGCGTCGCCAGGCCTGAGAGGGTCAGCAGCACGAAGGCCACCGCCGCGCGAGCCGTTCCGCGACGCCGTTCCATGCCGCCAGTGTCGCATCCGGACCGGCCGGGGCTCGTGACGTGATGCTCAGCCTCGCCTCAACCAGCAGGCGTGCGACGGCGGTAGAGCAGGTAGGCGCCGGCCAGGATGAGCGCGAGCGGCACGCCCCACTGAGCCAGGAAGGTGCCGCGTAGGCGGCCGAAGATGAAGACCTCGAAGAAGAACCCGAAGGCGGCGAAGAGCGCCAGCCCGGTGCTCAGCGTGCGCAGCCCGCTCTGTCGCTGAGCGGGTTCGTCGCGCAGCATGCCCGCGAGGTAGCTGCCTGCGCCCTCGGACGCGATCACCAGCCCCCAGGCGTACGCCCAGCTCGAGAAGGCACTCGTGGCGCTCTGGAGGTAGAGGATCAAGCCGACGGTGGTGACGATGCTGCCGGGGATCGCCATACTGGCGGCGTCCTTGCCGCCCACGAAGGCCCACACCAGCAGCACGACGCCCGGCACGATCACGAAGAGCGGCCAGCCGAAGCCCTCGATGAAGCGGCCCGCCAAGAACAGCGCCCCGAGTCCGATCAACAGCAAGCCAGTCAGCGTCTCGTTTCGCATGCCGTTCCTCCAAGGCCGCCGCGCGGTCGCCGCGCCAGCGGGCCCAGCGCCCAGCGTCGACCTCAGCGGCTGCCTGCGGGCCTCGGGTCGGCCGGCTCGCCGCTCGGGCGCGCCCCGAGCCGTGAGCGGAGGTGCGCAACCGCGCGCCGGGCATGCGGCAGGCCGTTCTCGATGAACACGTCGCTGGTGCGCGAGCCGAAGCCCGCGCTGCCGATGCAGTACAGACCCTCGACGTTGGTCTCGCAGCTGTCGGGATCGAGCTGCGCCGCCTGCGTCACCGGATCTGTGCGGACTCCGCACAGGTGCAACAGCGTCGGCGACGCGACGTAGCCGGTCAGCAGGAAGACGCGGTCGGTCGGCAGCGCGATGGGCTCTGGAGGCTGGCTGGGCGACCGCTTCTCGATCCGCACGTGTCGGGGCGTGATCTCGAGCGCCACGCTGTGGAAGTGCACGGTGATGCTGCCTTCCGCGACGCGGTGCTCGAGGTTCGGACGGATCCAGTACTTCAGGCTCCGCCTGAAGTCCGCCGCCCGGTGCACGATCGTGACCCGAGCCCCGGCCCGCTGCAGCTCCAGGGCCGCGTCGGCGGCGCTCGAGCCAGCCCCCACGATGGTGACGTCGCGCCCGAAGTGCAGGTGAGCTTCGTCGAAGTAGTGGCTGACGTGCGGGAGGTCCTCGCCCGGCACGTCGAGGCGCTTGGGCGTGTCGAAGTAGCCCGTCGCGAGCATCAGCCCGCTCGCGCGCAGTTCGCCCAGCTCGCCGCGCTCGTCGCGCGTGCTGATCCGGAAGCCGCCGCCGGTGAGCGGCTCGAGCGCGGTCGCCTCGGTGAAGGTGCGGAGCGTCAGGGCCTCGTTCTGCACGACCTTGCGGTAGTAGTCGAGCGCCTCCTTGCGGGTCGGCTTATCGCTGGCGGTCACCAGCGGATGCCCGCCGATCTCGAGCCGTTCGCTGGTGGTGAAGAAGGTCATGTAGGTCGGATAGCGCGTGATGGCGCTCGCCACGGGTCCCTTGTCGAGCACGAGGTAGCGCAGTCCCGCGCGCTTGGCGCAGATGGCGGCCTCGAGGCCGATCGGACCCGCGCCGACGATGACGAGGTCGAGCAGGGACGGTTCGTCGAGCATGAGCGAGGGTACCAGCGCCAGGCTGGCCCTGGCGTGCCGAGACGGGTCGGGCCGCCCACCTGCCAGGCGGCGCCGCGGGCCTCGAGCGGATCAGGCCCGACGGCTCGGACAGTGCTCGGCGACCACGCATCGTTCGCACGCCGGCCTGCGCGAGAGGCACACGCGCCGCCCGTGCAGGATCAGGGCGTGGTGGAGGAAGACCCAGTCCTCGAGCGGATAGAGCAGCTGCAAGTCGCGTTCGACCTTGACCGGATCGAGGTGCTTCGAGAAGCCGAGGCGGCGCGCCAGCCTGCCCACGTGGGTGTCCACGGCGATCGCGGGCACGCCGTAGACGTTGCTCACGACCACGTTGGCGGTCTTGCGGCCGACGCCGGGAAGGGTCACGAGTTCGTCGACCGACTCGGGGACCTCGCCGCCGCAGCGCTCGACGAGTGCCCGCGCGGCTGCCACGCAGTGCCTCGCCTTCGTTCGGTTGAGCCCGATGGTGCGGATGAACGGCTCGATCTCCTCCGGCAGGGCGGCTGCCATGGCCGCAGGCGTCGGATAGCGCTCGAACAGCGCCGGCGTTGCGGCGTTGACGCTGACGTCGGTCGCCTGGGCGGAGAGCAGCGTGGCGATCA
>SKMG01000401.1 GCA_007121175.1 Trueperaceae bacterium
GCGGCCGATTTCGAGGTCGCCGTAGGCGGGCGCGAGGTGGACGACGCCGGTGCCGTCTTGCAGCGTGACGAAGTCGTCGGCCACCACCCGCCATCCCGCCGAGCCGGTGTCGTCGCCCACCTCGTCGAGCCGGCCGCGCAGGAGGGGGCGGTAGCGTGCCCCTGAGAGTGCCGCGCCCGGCACGGTTCCGAGCACGCGGTGGTCCGTGCCCTCGAACACGCGCGGCACCAACGCCTCGGCGACCACGAAGAGCGCCTCGTCGGCGGCGTTGTCACGTCGGCGAGGGGCACACACCAGTGCGTAGCGCGCCTCGGGGTGCACCGCCAGTCCGGTGTTGGCCGGCAGCGTCCAGGGCGTGGTGGTCCAGGCCATGAAGGCGACCGGCCGCCGTTCGTCCGCGGCCAGCAGGCCGCGCGCGAGCAAGTCCGACGGCTCGGCGGGGAAGGCTGGGTAGATGCTGGGGTCGGGCACGTCCTCGCGGTAGCCGAGCGACACCTCGTGCGAGGCGAGGGTCGTGTTCGACGAGGGCGAGTGCCAGGTGGTGCGGTAGTCCTCCTCCAGCAGGCCTCGGTCCCAGAGCTGCTTCATCACCCACCAGCACGATTCGACGTAGCCGTTGTGGTAGGTGACGTAAGCGCTCTCCAAGTCGAGCCAAAAGGCGATGCGCTCGGTCAGGTCGTTCCAGTCCTGGATGAAGGTGAACACCGTGTCGCGGCAGCGGCGGTTGAAGGCCTCGATGCCGTAGTCCTCGATCTGCTGCTTGTTGGTGAAGCCGAGTTCCTGCTCGACGGCGATCTCGACCGGGAGCCCGTGCGTGTCCCACCCGCCCTTGCGGGTGACGCGGTGTCCCTGCATCGTCTTGAAGCGCGGGAAGACGTCCTTGTACGCTCGGCTCAGCACGTGGTGGACACCGGGGCGACCGTTGGCCGTCGGGGGCCCCTCGTAGAACACCCAGCGCCCCCTGGGCGCGGGCCGCTCGAGCGAGCGCTCGAAGATCCGCTCGCGCTTCCAGAACTCGCGCACGCGGCTCTCGAGCGCGGGCGCGTCGAGGCCCGCGTCGACGGGCCTGAAGGGGGGTTCGTCGCTCACCGTCGTCTGGTCTTCCGCCTGCGGTCTGTCGCTCACCGCTCACCTCCTGGTAGCTGACGTGCGCGGGGCCGCAAGACACGAGCGCCCCGGCAGTCGCGTTGGGGCGCTCTCGGCGCGGTACCACCCAACTTCGGCGCCCCGTCACCGGGAACGCCCTCGCGCGTGACCGCCCGCACGCGGCCGGGGCCGCTCGCGGGTGAGCACGCCGACGCGATGTCGCGCGTCAGGCGGCGCCGTCTACTGCGGAGCAGCCGCAGCTGCTCCGGTTCGGGGCGCGGCTCGGGGAGGATGTTCGGCGGACGGGATCCGGCCGGGCTCGCACCGTCCCCGGCTCGCTTGACTGGCGTTCGTCCGCGTACTCGTTCCCCGTGGTCTCCGACCGCGACCCGCCTTCCGGCCGCGGCGACACGTCGTGCCGCTTGACAGGAGCCGGGCACCGGCGTGTAGACTCAACCGTAGCAGTCGGCCTTCTGGAGCGTCAAGACGCCGCTGCGCCTCCTTCGCACAACCTGTCCGACAACGAGCGAGGACCACGAGGGCTCGGCGGCCAGGTCGAGGAATCGTACGGACCGTGCCCCATTCAGGCCTCATCGCGTCGGAGACGCTCCCATCTCACCGCCCGTGACAGGCCGGCTAGCGCCGCGCCTTCGTCGCGAGCGCACGAGGAGCCCAATGAGCCCAAGAACCAAGAAGACGAGCGTCGAGGAGCCCGGCAGCTCTGAGGAGACCGGCGGCACCGCCGAGGCCCGTAGCGTCGCAGACTCCAGCACCGCGGCCGGACCGGGCAGCAGCGGCGCCGACGAGCAGGGCGGCGACAAGAAGCCTCGCCGCGGCCGCAAGGCCGCGACGGGCGACGAGGCCGCGGCCGCGGAACAGCCGGTCACCAAACGGCGCGGTCGTCCGCCGGGGAGCAAGAACAAGCCCAGGGCCGCGGGCGACGGAGCGGTGGCGGCGCCGACCCTGGAGGAGCGCGCTCCCGCCCAGAGACGGTCCACGGCCGACGACATGCCCGCAGAGGACCGGTCGGGTGCCGAGGACGCGCCTGCAGAGAGCCGGTCGGCGGGGTCGGATGGCTCCACTCCGACCGCCGAGGGTGAGCGCGCGTCTCGTCAGCGGCGTGGCCGCTCCTCGCGGGCCCCAGCGCTCGGAGAGCGCGAGGCCGACGACGGGCCTGCCGAGACCGAGGTGGACACCGCGGTGGCGGAACCGAGCGACGACGGTGCTCCCGACGACGAGGCTCGCGAGGACGGCCGCGGGGTGGGTGGCCGCCAACAACGCTCCCGCCGTAGCCGTGGCGGGCAGCGCAAGGCCGGGCTGAACTTCCGTGATCTGCAGGGCAAGATCGTGCCCGAGCTGCACCTGCTGGCCAAGGAGGTCGGCCTCGAGACCTATCGCGAGATGGGCCAGGACGAGCTCGTCATCGCCATCCTCGAGCGCTCGACCGAGGCCGAGGGCTTGCGGCTGGTGAGCGGCTATCTGGAGATCTCGTCTGACGGCTACGGTTTCTTGCAGGAGTCGCTGCTGAAGCAGACCACCCGCAGCGTCATCGTATCGGCCGGCCTCATCAAGCAGTTCCGGCTCCGTACGGGTGACGTGATCATGGGCAAGGCGCGGCGCCCGCGCGACAACGAGCGTTACGGGACGCTGATCCGGGTCGAGGCCGTCAACGGGGTGGACCCATTCCAGGCCGCCAAGCGCCCGCGCTTCGACGACCTGGTGCCTACCTTCCCTGATCGCCGCATCCGGCTCGAGACCGCGCAGGCCGATCTCTCGGCGCGCGTGATCGACCTGCTCGCGCCCATCGGGCGCGGGCAGCGGGGCCTGATCGTTGCGCCGCCGAAGGCCGGCAAGACCATGCTGCTCAAGGCGATCGCCAAGTCGGCGGTAACCAACGAGCCCGACATCACGGTGATCGTGCTGCTGGTCGACGAGCGACCCGAGGAGGTCACCGACTTCCGGGAGAGCGTGCAGGGGGTCGAGGTCGTCGCGAGCACCTTCGACGAGCCGCCCGCCAACCACATCCGCGTAGCCGAGTTCGTGCACGAGCGCTCGCGCCGGATCGTCGAGGACGGCGGGCACGTGATGATCCTGCTCGATTCGATCACCCGTCTCGCCCGCGCCAACAACCTCGTGACGCCCGCCACCGGACGCACCTTGTCGGGCGGTCTGGACTCGAACGCCCTGCACTGGCCCAAGCGCTTCCTCGGTGCGGCCCGCAACATCCGCGGCGGCGGCTCGCTGTCGATCCTCGCCACGGCGCTCGTCGAGACCGGCTCGCGGATGGACGACGTGATCTTCGAGGAGTTCAAGGGCACCGGCAACATGGAGCTGCACTTATCGAGGCGGCTCGAAGAGCGGCGCATCTTCCCAGCCATCGACATCCTCAAGTCCGGCACCCGCCGCGAGGACCTGCTGCTCTCCGAGGACGTGCTCGCGAAGATGTGGCTGCTGCGCAAGGTGATCAGCGACATGGACGCCGCCGAAGCGATGGAGATGCTGCTCTCGCGCCTGAACCGTACCAAGAGCAACGCCGAGTTCTTGACCACTCTGGGGCAGGGCTAGGCGTGGCAACTCGACCAGCCGGCGCTGCCGCGCTGGTCGCCCCGACGCTACTCGTCGTGCTACTGGCGCTCCTCCTCGGAGCGCTCGCCAACCCGCTGGCCGCTGCCGTCGCTCCCAGCGAGGCGGTGCGTAACGCCCATGCCCGCGAGCAGCTCGCGGTGCTGCTGCGCGCCGCCGAGCTCAGCGGGCGAATCGACCGAGTCGGGCAGGGGTTCGTGTGGCCACTCCAGGGTCGCATCAGCTCGGCCTTCGGCTGGCGCAACATCTCAGTTGCCGGCAACCGCTTCCACGGCGGGATCGACATCGCGGCGCCGAGCGGCACCGCGATCCGGGCCGCGCGCGGGGGCGTCGTCACCCGCTCTGGGTGGGTGGGCGCCTACGGCTACCTCGTGGTGCTCGATCACGGAGCCGGCTGGGAGACGCGCTACGCTCATCTCAGCCGGATCGACGTGAGAGTCGGCGAGCGGGTGGCGCAGGGAGCGGTGGTCGGATTGGTCGGCTCGACCGGCGCCTCGACCGGTCCCCACCTGCACTTCGAGATCCGGCGCGACGGCCTGGCACTCGACCCGCTGGCGTACTTGGAGCGTTGAGCGGCGCCGCATGCGACGCGGCGGCCCAGCCGGCGTCGCCCTCGCCCTGGCGACACTGCGTCACAGCGCCTATACTCGCCGCAGGGCGACGTCGGAGACGCTGGCCGGCAGCGACGTCCGGCCCGAGGAGTAGATCATGTGGATCTCGACACGAGCGCAGTACGGCCTGCGGGCCTTGGTCGAGGTCGCGCTCGGCGGCGATCGGCCCACGAGCCTCAAGACGGTCGCGGAGCGCCAGCAGCTCTCGCAGGCCTATCTCGAGCAGATCTTCGCCGTACTGCGCAATGCCGGTATCGTCGAGTCGGCGCGAGGGGCTCGCGGCGGCTACCGTCTGGCGCGCTCGCTTTCCGAGGTCGACGCGCTCGAGGTCGTCGAACTCCTAGAGGGCAGCGTCGCGCCGGTCACCTGCATCGAGGACCGGAAGACCTGCGAGCGAACCGGACAGTGCTCGACCGAGCCGCTCTGGCGTGAGGTCGACGAGGCGGTGCGCGCGGTCTTGCGCCGCACGAGCCTGGCTGACCTGGTACGGCGGAGCAGCTTCCTCCAGCTCGAACCGCTGCCGAGCCGATTCGCCAAGCGCGCGTGATGCCGCGATGAACGCGGCGCCTCACGGGCCCGTGCGGACTCGGGTGTGACGTTGAACGACGGCCAGACGATCGATCTCGACCGAGCAGCGACGACGCCGGTGCACCCCGAGGTCCTCGCGGCGATGCTGCCGTACTTCCGGGAGCGCTCTGGCAACCCGGCCTCGGTCCATGCCGCCGGTCGGCGCGCGCGCCGCGCCGTCGAGGAGGCGAGGGAGCGGGTGGCCGCTGCGGTCGAAGTGAAGCCGCGGCAGGTGGTCTTCACCAGCGGCGCGACCGAAGCGCTGAACCTGGCCGTGAAGGGCTTCCTGGCGAAGCGTCCGGGCGCGCACGTCGTGAGTTGCCTCAGCGAGCACGCCGCGGTCCTGGGAGCGGTCAGGGCCTGCGAGCGTGCCGGACATCCCGTCACGTATCTGCGGCCCGACGAAGCCGGCCGCGTGCCGGACGAGGCCCTCGCGGAGGCCCTGCGGCCCGACACCGCGCTGCTCGCGCTCATGCGCATCAACAACGAGACCGGCGTGCGGCACGACCTCGCGCCGCTGCGCTCGCGAGTCGACGAGCTCGGGGCGGCGGTGCTCGTCGATGCCGTTCAGGCCTTCGGCTTCGAGCGCTGCGGTCTCGCCTTCGTCGGCGCGGACCTGATGGCCTTGTCGAGCCACAAGGTCGAGGGACCGAAGGGTTGCGGCGCGCTGGTGCTGGCCGATGGCGTGACGCTCGAGCCGCAGCAGCGCGGCGGCGGCCAGGAGCGCGGCGTGCGCGGCGGCACGGTGGACGTGCCGGCGGTGGTCGGCTTCGGCCTCGCGGCCGAGCGGAGCGCCGACTGGTCCGCGCGCGCCGCCCGCGTGCGCGCCTTGCGCGAGCGCTTCGAGGCGTCCGTTACCAGCATGCCGGGAGTGAGCGTGCATGGCGCCGCAGCGCCGCGCGGACCCAAACACGCGAACGTGCAGTTCGAGGCCGTCGACGGCGAGGTGCTGCTGATCAACCTCGACTCCCTGGGCGTGCTGGCGAGCTCCGGCTCGGCGTGCGCCGCCGGCAGCATCGAACCGAGCCACGTGCTGCTGTCGATGGGCCTCTCGAGCGACGCCGCGCGTGCGAGCGTGCGCTTCAGCTTCGGCGACCATCTCGACGAGCCGCTCGTGGACGAAGCCGCCCGGCGGGTGTCGGTGGCGTTGCGGCGCTCGCGCGGTGAGCACGACTGACGAACGAGTGCCGGAGTTAACGATTCGCTCCAGCGGGCCTCAGGCGCTGCAGTGCACGCCTCGGTTCAGGCGCTGCGGCGCCGCTCGGCGCGCTCGAGCGCCCGCAGCGGTTCGTCGAGGTCTTCGACGTCGACCACGATGCGGGTGACGTCGCCGCCGGGCACCTCGTACATCAACTCGCCCATGGTGCGTTCCATCACCGAGCGCAGGCCGCGCGCACCGGTCTTGCGCGTCTGAGCTCGGGCGGCCACCGCTCGCAGGGCGGCTTCGGTGATGACCAGTTCGACGCCATCGAGCGCGAAGGCCTCCTGGTACTGACGCACGAGGGCGTGGCGTGGTTTCGTCAGGACGTCCACCAGCGCGTCCTCGCTGAGCTCGTGCAGCCGGACCGTCACCGGCAGGCGCCCGATCAGCTCGGGGATGAGCCCGTAGGCCATCAGGTCTTCGGGCAGCACCTCGGCGCCGGCGACCTTGTCGTCGCCGTCGTCGGCATCGACCTGGAAACCGACCCGGCTCACCGACACGCGGCGGCGCACGATCTCGTCGAGGCCCTCGAAGGCGCCGCCGCACACGAACAGGATCTGGCAGGTGTCGACCGCGATCAGCTCCTGGTGCGGATGTTTGCGGCCGCCCTGCGGCGGAACGTGACACACCGTGCCCTCGATCATCTTCAGCAGGGCCTGCTGGACGCCCTCGCCCGAGACGTCACGCGTGATCGAGGGACCCTCGGACTTACGCGCGATCTTGTCGATCTCGTCGAGGTAGATGATGCCGCGCTCGGCGGCGGCAACGTCGTAGTCCGCCACCTGCAGCAGCCTGAGCACGATGTTCTCGACGTCGTCGCCGACGTAGCCGGCTTCGGTGAGCGTGGTCGCGTCAGCGATCGCGAAGGGCACCTGCAAGGCCTTCGCGAGCGTCTGGGCCAGCAGCGTCTTGCCGGTGCCCGACGGGCCTACCATGAGGATGTTGGCCTTCTGCAGGTCGGCCTCGGGGTGCTGCAGACGCTTCACGTGTTGGTACACCGCCACGGAGAGCGTGCGCTTGGCTGCTTCCTGCTCGATCACGTACTGGTCGAGCTGCTTGCGGATCTCGCGCGGCGTCGGCACCCGCAGCGCGCGCGGCGGCGGCTTGGAGGACGCATTGAGAGTGTCGCGGCCGCGTTCGAGGCAGGCGCCGCAGATGGCGGCCTCGCCGTCGGCGCTCGTGACCAGCCGGCGCACCTCGGCGCCGGGCCGACCGCAGAAGCTACAGCGCGTCGCCACGATCAGCTCCTCGCGTCGCGGGAGCCGCCCGTCGCGCCGAAACGGCCCAAGGCCTTGGGCTCCACCACGGTGTCGATCAGCCCGTAGGCGCGGGCGTCTTCGGGGCTCATGAAGTAGTCGCGTTGCATGTCATGCCTCAGCTTCTCGCGCGGGTGGCCGGTATGCCGCTCATAGATCTGCTCGAGCACGTCGCGCAGCGCGAGCACCTCCCGCGCCTGGACTTCGAGGTCGGGTGTGGCGCCGCGGAAGCCGGCCGATCCCTGGTGGATCATGATGCGTGAGTTCGGGAGCGCCACCCGGTGCCCGCGCTCGCCGGCCATGAGGATCGCCGAGCCCATGCTCATCGCGATGCCGACGCAATTGGTGTGGACTGGGGCGGAGATGTACTGCATGGTGTCGTAGATGGCGAGGCCGGCGTACACCTCGCCGCCGGGGCAGTTGATGAACATGTTGATCGGCTGATCGCTCGACTGCGACTCGAGCAGCAGCAGCTGGGCCACGATGACGTTGGCGACCTCGCTGTCGATCGGCGTGCCCAGGAAGATGATGCGTTCCTTGAGCAGTCGGCTGTAGACGTCGTACATCCGTTCGCCGCGGCCAGTCTGCTCGATCACGTAAGGGATCAAGGGCATACCGTCACCTTACCAGCGGAGCCGGCCGGGCGCCGTCTCCATCGTGCGCTCGGGCACAGCGTACGTGGCCCGATCCCGCGGCGCTCGGAGCCTGCGCTCAGCCTCCGCTGGCCGGCTCGTCGTCTGGGCCTGTCGCTCCGGCCGTCGGCTCGTCGGCAGCGGATGCGTCGTCGTTGCTCGCGGTCGTCGGTGGGTTGGTCGAAGCCGCCTCGTCGTCGCTCGCGGTCGTCTGCTGATCGGTCGCGGCCGCGGATCGGTCACGCCCCGTCTTGGCCGCCACCACCTGCTGCAGAGCACGGTCGCGGTTGAGCAGGAAGCGGTAGTTCCGCAGCCAGTCCTCGCCCATGTCCGCCCGGAAGCGCCCCACGTCCTTGCGCTCGCGCTGGGCCATCAGCCGCACCGCCTCGTCGAACTCGTCGTCGTCGATATCGCCGCCGACACGCTCGAGCAAGGCCTCGAGCACCAGGTCCCGCTTCACGGCCCGCTCGGCGGCCTCCCTTAGCTCGCGCTCGAAGTCCTCGCGAGCGGCGCGCGCGTCGAGCTCCTCGAGGTAGCGCTGCAACGTCATGCCCCGTTGCCGCTGGAGGTCTTCGGCTAGCTCCTCGAGCAGGGCCCGCTGACGACGGGTCACCAGTGAGCGCGGCAGGCCAGTGTCGGTCGCCGCCATCAGCTGCTCCACGAACGCCTCGCGCTGCTGGCGGAACGCCTCCTGGTCGGCTCGGGTCGCGAGTCCGCGGCGGATCTCCGCCCTCGTAGCGTCCCATGACTCGAACCCGAGCGTGGCCGCGAAGGCGTCGTCGGCCTCGGGCAGCTCCTTCTGTTTCACGTCGACGATGCGTACCGCGAGCGAGCGGCGGGCGCCGGGCGCTGGCTCTTCGCCGGCGTGGGCACCTTCGCCGGGCGCCGGCTCGTCGTCGGTCGGCGCTGCCTCGACACGCGCCGGCTCGTCGCCGGGTGCATCGCTCTCAGACCGCGTCGCCTCTCCGGCGGGGTCAGGCCCGAGATCGAGGACGATCTCCTCGCCGATGCGCCGCCCGCTCAGCTGCTCGACCAGGTGCTCCTCGGTCTTGGAGAGGTCGACCGGCATGGTCTGGCCGCCGCCCTCCCCGAGGCTCTCGAGCGTCAGGACGTCGCCGGCTTCGATCGGTCGCTCGACCGGCACCAGCGTGGCGTGCTCCTCGCGCAGACGGTCGATGGTGCGCTCGACATCGTCGTCGCTCGGCTCGGGCACCGAGGCGTCGAGGGCGATTCCGTCGAAGTCCGGGAGTTCGAAGCTGGGGTAGAGGTCGGCCTCGACCTCGAACGTGAAGTCGGCGCCCTGAACGGGACTCTCAGCGTGGAAGTGGGCGTGCACCGGCATCAGCTCGAGCTCTTGCACCGCCTTGGGGTAGTGCTCGTCGACGAGCGCCTCCCGAACCTCCTCGGCGAGGGTATCGGCGCCGATGCGCTGCACGAGGACGCCGCGCGGCGCACGTCCGGGGCGGAAGCCCGGCACGCGAACCTGACGCGCGAGTCCTGAGAGGATGCGGTCGAAGGCGGCGTCGACTACGCTCGCTGGCACCGTGACGGTGAACGTTGCGCTGACGTCCTGCTTGTCCTTGAGCTCGGCTTGCATCGGGCCTTCTTTCGTGGTCGGTAGGTTGCGCCGGCACCGGTGATGGGCATGCGTGCGTCGGCGCAGTTCGGTGATGTGACGCCGGCCGTTGGCGCGGCCTCGGGGAGACGAGTTCGTCGGCGACGAGGAAGCGCAGCCCCGAGTTGCGTCACCCCAGGTCCTCGAACCCCGGCAGCCGCTCCCTACCGCATGGCCCAACGACCGTTACGTACCGTCTCGCTGGACGCGCACGCGAACGATTCTAACCCGACCTGCCGCC
>SKMG01000422.1 GCA_007121175.1 Trueperaceae bacterium
CCGGCCGCGTCGTAGCGCCAGAGCTTGGTGGCGCGCTCGTCCTCGGCGACGAGCTTGCCCCGTTCCGCATGCACCTCGACACGGAGGTCGTGGCCGTAGACCGTCCGGCGCGAGTTCATCAGCACGCCCAGGGCGCCCGACGCGAACTCGAGCGTGACCACGCTGGTGTCGACGTCGCCATAGCGGGCGTACACCGGATCCACCAGCACGCGGCCCAAGGCCGTGACGCGCTCCACCTCCCCGACGACGAAGCGAGCGGTGTCGATGTCGTGGATCACCGAGTCGCGGAAGAAGCCGGCCGAGGCCGCGATGTACGCCTCCGGCGCCGGCCGGGGATCGGTCGACTGGCTGCGGAAGAGCTCCACCTTGCCGAGTTCGCCGCCCTGCACGGCGCGCGCGAGCTCGGCGTAGGCCGGATCGAAGCGCCGGTTGAAGCCGATCTGGAACGGGACGCCGCTGCGCTGCACCCGCTCCATCGTCGCGACCGTCTGGGCGAGATCGTCGGCCACCGGCTTCTCGCAGAAGATGGCCTTGTCCGCCGCTGCAGCGAGGCTCAGCTGCTCGGCGTGGACGCTGGTCGGTGAAGCGATCACCACCGCGTCGACGCCACTGTGCGTGATCGCCGCCTCGATGTCGGTCAGCGCCTCCGCGCCGCCGACCGCGGCCGT
Organism: Trueperaceae bacterium; assembly: GCA_007121175.1. Taxonomy (GTDB): domain Bacteria; phylum Deinococcota; class Deinococci; order Deinococcales; family Trueperaceae; genus CSSed10-48. The sequence goes on from SKMG01000422.1 coordinate 669, forward strand.
CCGGGCCGCCGTCTCGTCGACGTCTGCGACCAGCGTGAGCTCGGCGCCCTCCACTGCGCCCGCGAGGTGTCGGGCGTGGAGGGCTCCGATACGGCCAGCACCGATCACCGCGAAACGCAACGGCACGTTCACTGCTCCTCCTCCTGCTCAGCGCGCGACGGTCGCGTCGCGAAGGGGCGTTGCCGCGCCGCGCTCTGCTCGTAGGCCCGGCGCGCCTCTCGCACGCCGGCCTGCTCGGATACCTCGGCCACCGGCACGTCCCACCAGCCCTCGAAGCCAGGCACGCGCTGCTCGGGATCGGTGCGCACTGTGATCACGGCGACGCGGTCGCTGGCGCGCGCCTGAGCAAGCGCCTCGTGCAGCGCGTCGAGGTCGTTCGCCTCCAGCGCCAATGCGCCCATCGCCTGGGCGTGCCGCGCATAGTCCACGGCTACCGCGGCTCCGTCCGTGCGGCCGCTCGCCGCTCGCCGATGCCTGAGCTCGTTGAGGAACGACGGCGAGCCGACACTGCGCTGCAGGCCGTGGATCGACTGGAAGCCGCCGTTGTCGACGAGCACCACCGTGAAGGCGATGCCCTCGGCCACGGCTGTCACCAGCTCACTGTTCAGCATCAGGTAGGTGCCGTCGCCGATGAAGACGACGACCTCGCGCTCGGGCTCGGCGAGCTTCACGCCCAGGCCGGCCGGGATCTCGTAACCCATGCAGGAGAAGCCGTACTCGACGTGATAGGCCTTGGGGTCACGGGAGCGCCAGAGCTTGAGCAGGTCGCCTGGCATGCTCCCGGCGGCGTTGATGACGGTGGCGTGGCCGCCGACGGCGTCGTTCACCGCCGCGATGACCGCCGCCTGCGACAGCCGCTTCCCGGGCGCCGGGCGCCGCAGCTCGTCGGCGATCGCTTCCCACTCGCTCTTGTGACGCGCGATCTCGGCCCGGTAGGCGTCGACGGTGCCTTCCCAGGCTGGCAGCGCGGCCAGCAGGGCCTCGAGCCCGCGCCGCGCGTCGGCCACCAGCGGCACCGCCCCGAGCTTGTGCGCGTCGAACGGCACCACGTTCAGCCCCACGAAGCGCACCTCCGGGTGCTGGAACGCTGTCATGGAGCCGGTGGCGAAGTCGCCGAGGCGGGTGCCGACGCACAGCACCAGGTCCGCCGCGGCCGCTAAGCGGTTGGCGGCGAGGTTGCCGTTCGCCCCCACGGGACCCGCGTTCATCGGATGGTCGAACGCCAGTGCTCCCTTACCGGCCTGGGTCTCCACCACCGGCACGCCGAAGCGTTCGGCGAAGGCCCGCAGCGCTTCACTGGCCCCGGCGTAGATGGTACCGCCGCCGGTCACGACCAACGGCCGCTCGGCGGCGCGCAGCAGGCTCGCGGCGGCCGCGATCGCCTCGGGCTCGGGCACCGGGCGGCGCACGTGATGGACGCGCGGCTCGAAGAATGCCTCCGGCCAGTCGAAGGCCTCGGCCTGCACGTCCTCGGGAAGCGCCACGGTCACAGCGCCGGTCTCGACCGGATCGGTGAGCACCCGCATCGCCTCGGGCAGCGCGGAGAGCAGCTGCTCGGGACGGTGGATGCGTGTGAAGAAGCGCGACACCGAGCGGAACGCGTCGTTGACCGTGACGTCGTGCTCGATGGGGTGCTCGAGCTGCTGCAGCACCGGATCGGGCCGGCGGTTGGCGAACAGGTCGCTCGGGAACAGCAGCACCGGCAGCCGGTTCACCGTTGCGCCGGCCGCGCCGGTCAGCATGTTGGCGCTGCCGGGGCCGATCGAGGCGGTGCAGGCGAAGGTGGCCAACCGGTTGACGTGCTTCGCGAAGGCGCTCGCGGCGTGCACCATCGCCTGCTCG
>SKMG01000194.1 GCA_007121175.1 Trueperaceae bacterium
CGATCGATCGCCGCGCGCGCTCCCGTGAGGTGTCGACGCGTCGGGTCCCTCACTGGCGCGAGGCTCGCCACGACAGTCGACCTCTCAGATCATAACCCATCCCTCCCGGGGTGGGGTTGTGCGCGTGACGGCCGGACGCTTCGGGCACGAGAAACGGCACGCCCGCTCGTGGCAGGCGTGCCGTGAAGCCTTCCGGTTGGCGCCATGGCGCAGACACTCGCTGGCGTGATCGATAATGTCGGGTCGGCACACCCGCTTTCCCGGACCGATGTCGCCCGACCGTGATCCTCGTTGAGCCACGAGCACGCCTCATACAGCGCCGCGCGTCAGCGTAGTACCACGAGTGCTCGGCAGTACCTGCTTCTCTCACGAACGTGTACAAGTAGTCGCACCGCAGTGAGACCGCTGGGGTCGCCCTGCCGCTCTCGGCTCCCCATAGATCGGGCTCTCCCATTCAGCACGATCGGTCCTGACGCGCGACCGGTGTCACGATGAAGCGAGCGGAAGCCCTTGCTGCGAGTGTTGGTAGCGGCTTCGAGCGCCCCGCAGCGGCCCGGGATCGGCCGCAGCAGCGGCAGCGACCGCCGCGCCGATCGGGCAGGCCGGCAGCCACCTGCAGGCGCGAGTACGATGTGTGACGGAGGATGACCATGGAATACCGACGGCTCGGCCTCAGCGGCATCAAGGTGAGCAGCGTCAGCATCGGCGCCTGGACGACCTACGGTGCGAGCGTCCAGGATATGGCGCACATCCGGAAGATCGTCGAGACCGCCTTCGAGAGCGGCATCAACTTCTTCGACAACGCCGACGCGTACGCCGCCGGCAAGGCCGAGTCGATCCTCGGCGAGATCCTCGAGGACCTCGACTTCCCGCGCCACCACCTGGTGCTCTCGAGTAAGGTCTTCTGGCCGCTCTCGGACGACGTCAACGATCGTGGCCTGTCGCGCAAGCACGTGCTCGAGTCGATCGACATGTCGCTCGACCGCATGCGCACCGACTACGTCGACATCTACTTCGCGCACCGCTTCGATCCCGAGGTCCCGATGGACGAGATCGTCGAAGCCTTCAGCGACGTGGTCCGCTCGGGACGCGCGCACTACTGGGGCACCAGCGAATGGAGCGGCGCGCAGATCGCCGAGGCGCACACCTACGCCCGGGCGCACGGCCTGGTTGCGCCGGTCACCGAGCAGCCCCAGTACTCGATGCTCTACCGCGAGCGCGTCGAGCGGGAGATCCTGCCGGTCACCGAGCCCAAGGGCATCGGCCTGGTGGTGTGGAGCCCGCTGGCGATGGGCATGTTGACGGGCAAGTACGACGACGGACTACCGGAGGGCTCCCGCTTCGCCAACGAGGAGGGATTCCGCAAGACCTTCTACAGCGACGCCAACGTCGCTCGAGTGCGCGCGCTCAAGGATGTCGCCGACGACCTGAGCATCACCCGCGCGCAGCTCGCGCTCGCTTGGGTACTGCGCCAGCGTGGCGTCGCGAGCGTGATCACCGGCGCGACCAGCATCGAGCAGCTCTCCGACAACGTCGGCGCCGCCGGCGTCGAGCTCGACGCTGCGACGCTGGAGCGCATCGACGCCATCCTGGCCTCCTGAGGCAAGGCGCGTGCGCATCTTTCGAGCCGAGAGCCTCCGCGCTGCCGACGCGGCAGCCGCCGCTGCCGGGGTGCCGACCACCGAGCTGATGCGCCGGGCGGGCCTGGCGGTGGCGGAGGCGGCCCTACGCCGCTGGCCGCACGCCCGCAGCGTGCTCGTCGCCTGCGGGCCCGGCAACAACGGCGGCGACGGCTTCGTGCTGGCGCAGGCGCTCGCCGTGGCAGGCCGCGCGGTCACGGTCGCCGAACTGCGGCCCGGTACCGCCAAGGGCGACGCAGCCTGGGCCCGCGAGCGGCTGGTCGCGTCCGGCGCTCCGGTCACCTGGCTCGCGGCCGGAGCGGAGCCCGTGACCGACCTGCCGGTCTCGCAGCACGACCTGGTGATCGACGCGCTCTTCGGCACCGGCGTCGACCGGGCGCTCGAGGGAACGGCCGGCGCGTGGGTGGCAGCCATCAACGCCGCTGCTACGCCGGTGCTGTCGGTCGACGTGCCGAGCGGCATCGACGCCGATCGCGCGGTGCCGCCCGGCCCCGCGGTCAACGCCGCGCTGACGGTGCAGCTCGCCGGCGCAGTGCCCGCCTCACTGCTCGCGCCCGCGAGCGCGGCCTTCGGCGAGACGGTGGTCGCCGCGATCGGCATCCCAGAGGAGGCGCTCGAAGCGCACGCCGATGCGAGAGCGGTCGACGACGAGTGGCTGCGGCGCGAGGCGCCGCGGCGCGCTCCCGATGCCCACAAGTATGCCGCCGGGACCGTGATGGTCGTGGGCGGCTCGCGGCGCTACGCCGGCGCGGCCGAGCTCAGCGCGCGCGGCGCCTACCGCGCCGGCGCCGGATTGGTCACGCTCGTGGCTCTCGAGCGCTCCCCCGCCGGCTGGCCCGAAGTGGTCTGGGAGCCGCCCGCCGCTGAC
>SKMG01000007.1 GCA_007121175.1 Trueperaceae bacterium
ACGACGAGCAGCCACGCCGGATCGTCGCTGATCACGGCGTCGCCCTCGGCGCCGATCGGATCGATCCCTGCGACTCGCACCGCGGTCCCGTGCACCTGATCGAGCCGCATCACGCGCCCCTGCCCGACGCCGAACGAGGCCGCAAAGCGCGCGCGGTTCACGGTCACGGCGACCGGATCGTCCCCGACCGAGAGGCCGAGGTTGAGCGTCGCGAACGGCCCCTGGCTCACTCCGCCAGAGCGCAGGCTCATGCCGTGCGGCACGCTCAGCGGACCCCTCAGGAGCCCCGCCTCGGGCAGGCCTGCGGGGCTCAGTAGTTCCGCTCCCGCACTCGCAGCTCGGTGTGCTCGAGCAGCCACTCCACCACGGCGTGCACCGCGCCGCGCACGGCGGGCGTGATCAGCGGGTCGCCGAAGCGCTCGAGGCGCACGATCAGCTCGCCGCCCTCGCGCCTGAGCGCCACCACCAGCAGCTGTTGGGTCAGCTCCAGCTCGTCGACCGTGACGCGAAACAGCAGCCGCTCACCCGATCCGAACGCCCGCCATCCCTCGTGGACGATGACGTGCGCGTCGGCATAGGCGATGACGCGCTTGGCGTCGGATGGGAGGCGGGAGGGGTCGACGGCCGGACCGGTCATGAACGCATGGGGCACTGGGGGACGCTCCAGGTGAGGGGGATGCGAGTCGCTCGGCCGCTCCAGGCGGAACACCTGATAGTGCAGCGGTTTGCCCTGCTCGCGCCACTTCAGCGCGTACTTCGTCTCGAGCACTGCGGGCGGCGGGGCGACCGCGGGCAAGGTGTAGCGACCGCTGGCGCGCGCCTCGGACCGGGCGAAGGCGAGGTAGTCCAGGTGATCGGTGGCCAGGCGGATCTCCCCACCCGGTGATAAGCGTGAAGCGGCCAGCTCGAAGAACGCTCGCCGCAGCAAGCGGTGCCGTTCGTGTCGCTCCTTCGGCCAGGGGTCGGGAAAGTTGACCGTGATGCTCCGTACGCTGTGCGGTCCGAAGAGCTGCCGCAAGGCGAAGGCGGCACCGACCTTCGCGACGCGCACGTTGTCGACGCCCTCGCGACGCACGCGCGCCAGGGCGCGCTGCACCGAGACGTTCGAGACCTCGACGCCCACGTGATCCTCGTCAGGGCGCTCCAGGGCCCGGCGGACGGTGAAGCGGCCGTCGCCGAAGCCGACCTCGAGGTGAAGCGGCGCGAGTCGCCCGAACGCCAGCGCCCAGTCGACCGGAAAGGGCGCGCGACGCCAGGCGATCAGCACGCGCCCCGGCCGCGGCTCCTCGAGCGGCGGCGGCAGCAGCTCCGCGGCGGGCGCCTGCCCACCGGCGCGCAACTGATCGCCCTCCATCCCGTTCCCGCCAGCGGCCGAGGCCGGCGGCCGAATCCGGCTCACCCTTCGAACGGCTTCACGAGCACGGTGTCGTCGACGCGCAGTCCCATCATGAGCAGCGTGTCACGGACCGCCATCAGGTAGGGTCCGCCGCCCGCGATGGTGGTGATCGGCGCGGCGAAGGCGCTGCCGTCGGGACGCCGCACCGCGGCGTCGCGCACCTCCGCGCCCAGCACCCGGGTCCAGTTGTGGACGATGCCCTCATCCAGGCCGACAGTCCCGCTCGGCACCCCGGAGCGCGCCAGGCGCACCACCAGCTGGGCGGTCCGAGGCCGCCGCGCGCGGAGCTGCAGGGCACCGACGTCGATCAGTCGGCCGACGGTGCGCTGCACCTCGGAGAGCGGCAGCTCGAGCGTCGCAGCGAGGCGGTTGACGCTCCGGTGACCGTTCACGGCGGCCAGGACACGCCGCTCGTCCTCGCCGAAGGGGAGCCCGTCCACGGCGTCCTCCGGTGCGAACGGCACCGCGTCGCGCGAGACCTCGGGCGCCCGGACCGGGTCGTCGCGACGCCGCTCGTCGAGCCGCCGCAGCGCCTCGAGGACGAGGCTCTCGGTCGACGTGCGGACCGTCTGACGAGGCGCGGGGAGGCCCACGACGAACTCGAAGGTGCCACGCTCGTCCTCGAACAGCGCGTAGACGGCCGCCTCCCCCTCCAGCTCAGCGAACTCGGCATGGGTCAGCCGGCCGCGCTCGAAGTAGAAGCGGGCGGTGCCACTGGGATGCATCACCGCCAGACGCCCGGTCCGTCCGGCCCCGGCGAGCAGTTGGAACAGGTCCACGAGCGAGAACAGGCCCAGCGTGCCGGTCACGCCGGCCATGCTACCGCAGCAGGGTGCTCAGCCGCTCTGCGCGAAGCGGTCCGGATGCGGCACCCGCACCCGCACGATCGCCCCCTGCTCGGCGTCAGGGGCGAGCGCCAGCAGCCCGGGCAGCTCCGGGTCGAGGCCGGCAGCGGCGAGCTCGCGCGCCAACGCCACGTCCTGGGCGTCGGCCACGTTGGCGACGATGCTCGAGCGTCCGCGAGGACGCAACCCGAAGGCGTCACCGACGAGCATCGGGTTGATGCCGTAGCGCAAGGAGCAGCGTCCCTGCAGGCGGGCGCGCAAGCCGTC
>SKMG01000262.1 GCA_007121175.1 Trueperaceae bacterium
CACCCGCTCGGCGCCGCTCTCGCCGCGCTGGGCGAAGACGTCGGCGAGCACCTGCTGCGCCGCCAGCCACACCGGGTCGCCGCTGGCGCTCGCGCCGATCGCCTGCTCGAACCAGCCGATCGCCTCGTCGAGGCGGTAGTACTCGTACGCCAGGTTGCCGCGCACCAGGCACGCGCTGGCCGTGGCGCCCATCTCCAACGCCTGCTCCGCCAGCGCTTCGGCCCGGTCGTACTCGCCGAGCTTGAAGCGGACGTCGGCGAGGTCCGCGAGCGCCTCGGCCCGATGGGGATAGGCCGGGTTCGAGACGACTTCGCCCAAGAGCGCGTCGGCTTCGGACAACTCGTCGGACTCGGTCAGAGCGAAGGCCGCTTCGTGCTGGGCGTAGGCGCGGTGATCGGCGGGCGCGACCTCGATGGCGTGCCGGAGCATCACCACGGCCTCGCGAAAACGGCCGATCGCGGTGAGCGCCTGGCCGGTCGCGTAATCCAGCGAGAAGGCGTCGTTGCCGCCGCCGTCGAGGACGCGCGCTAGCGCGAAGCGCTCGAGCGCTAGGTTCGGGTTGCCGGCGTCGAGGTGCGCCCGTCCCTCGACGTAGTGCAGCGTGCCCTGGTCCTCTTCCGCCAGGGCGTCGCGATCGACGTCTGCCAGCACGTCGAGCACCTCGTCGCTGCGGCCGAGCTCGAGCAGGCAGGTGGCCAGGCTGAGCAGCTCCACCGAGCGCTCCGGGCCGCTGGCCAGGGTGACGGCCTGCTCGTAGGCGAGCACCGCGGCGTCCCAGTCCCCGAGCGCCTCGTGCGCCTGACCCAAGAGCGACCAGCGGCGCCACACCAGGTGCGCGGGCAGCGAGTCGGGATCGATGGCCTCGAGGCGGCGCAGGGCGCTCTTGGCCGCCCCGACCGCCAACAGCGCGGCCGAGGCGTGGTACGCCGCTTGCGGGTTGGCGTCGACCGAGGCGAGCCGCAGGCCGCGCTTCACGTCTGACACGGCGCCGCCCCGATGCGCGGCGAACTCCCAGAAGAGCGCCTGGTAGAGCGGGTCGGAGGCCAGGTTCGGATCCGTAGCGACCGCGGCCTTCAGCGCCGGCGCGCCGTGCTCGAAACCGTCGCCGCCGTAGAGCGCGTAGACGGCTGCGAGGTGCAGCCAGTACTGGGCCTGAGCGGCGCGCGCCCGGGGGCGCTTGGCAGCGCTCTCGAGCAGCGCGAACGCGGTCTCGTAACGGCCCTCGGCGAGCGCGCGGTGGGCGCCCTCGAGCTCCGCGAGCGGTGAACGCCGGAAGATCACGGGGATAAGGTATCACGTCCCCGACGCGTGAGGGTCGCATCTGGCGCGCGCCCGCCGGTGCGGCGGCCGGTGAAGCGCAACGCCAGTGCGACCGATCGACCGGGAGCGGTCAGTTGACCGACTCGGCACTCCGCTCGCGCACGTCGAAGGCGAAGCCGTTGGCGCTCGGCGTGATGCTCACGATCGCACCGTCGTCGACCTCGCCCGCGATCAGCCGCAGCGACAGCGGCGTCTCGATGAGCTGCTGGATGGCACGCTTCAGCGGCCGGGCGCCGAACACCGGATCGAAGCCGCGCCGCGCCAGCTCGGCCAGGGCGTCGGGCGTCACCTCGAGGCCGATCCTCCGCTCCGCGAGGCGCTCACGGAGGCGGCCGAGCTGGATCTCGGCGATGCTCGCAACCTGCTCCTGGTCGAGCGCGTGGAACACGATGATGTCGTCGATACGGTTCAAGAACTCGGGCCGGAACTGCTGCTGCAGCAGCGCGAAGACGGTCGCCTTGATCGACTCGGCGTCCGCACCCGAGCGCGACGCCTCGAGGATCTGCGGGCTGCCGACGTTGCTGGTCATGATCACCACGGTGTTGCGGAAGTCGACGGTGCGGCCGTGCGCGTCGGTGAGACGGCCGTCGTCGAGCAGCTGGAGCAGCGTGTTGAACACGTCGGGGTGCGCCTTCTCGATCTCGTCGAAGAGCAGCACCGAGTAGGGTTGGCGCCGCACGGCCTCGGTGAGCTGACCGCCCTCCTCGTAGCCGATGTAGCCCGGGGGCGCCCCGACCAAGCGAGCGACGGTGTGCCGCTCCATGTACTCGGACATGTCGAGGCGGATCAGGTGGTCCTCGCTGTCGAACAGCTGCGCGGCGAGCGCCTTGGCGGTCTCGGTCTTCCCCACCCCGGTCGGGCCGAGGAAGATGAACGAGCCGATCGGTCGAGCCGGGTCAGCGAGGCCGGCCCGCGAGCGCCGGATCGCATCCGACACGGCCTGGACGGCTTCGTCCTGACCGATGACCCGGCGGTGCAGCTCGTCCTCGAGCCGCAGCAGCTTGTCGCGCTCGCCCTCCATCAGGCGCGACACCGGGATCTTGGTGGCGCGGCTCACGACCTCGGCGACCTCGTCCTCGCCGACCTCGAGGCGCACGTACCTGGCGTCGTCGAGCCGCTCCTGCAGCTCGGCGATGCGCCGCTCGAGGCTGGGCAGCTCGCCGTACTTGAGCGACGCGGCGCGCTCGAGGTCGTAGTCGCGCTCGGCGGCCTCCATCTGGGTGCGCACCTGGTCGAGGCGCTCTTGCGATCCGCGCAGCTCATCGAACAGGTCGCGCTCGGAGCGGTACACGGCCTCGGCCTGGTCCATCTGGTCCTGCACGAGCCGCAGTTCCTCCTCGATGCGCGTGCGGCGCAGCCCCGATTCGGGGTCGTCGTCGCCCTGCAGCGCCTGGCGCTCGACCTCGAGCTGCAGCTTGCGGCGCTGCAGCACGTCGAGCTCCTCCGGGCGGCTGTCGAGCTGGACGCGGATGCGGGAGGCGGCCTCGTCGATCAGGTCGATCGCCTTGTCGGGGAGCTGGCGGTCGGCGACGTAGCGGTACGACAGCATCGTCGCGGCGATGATCGCCGGGTCGGTGATCTTCACCCCGTGGTGGACCTCGTACTTCTCCTTCAGTCCGCGCAGGATGCTGATGGTCTCCTCGACGCTGGGCTCGTCGACCACGATCGGCTGGAAGCGCCGCTCGAGGGCGGCGTCCTTCTCGATCTGGCGGTACTCGGCGAGCGTGGTGGCGCCGACCATGCGCAGCTCGCCGCGCGCCAGCGGCGGCTTGAGCATGTTGCCGGCGTCGACGGCGCCCTCGGCCTTCCCAGCGCCGACGATGGTGTGCAGCTCGTCGATGAACAGCACCACTTCGCCCTTGCTCTGGACGGTCTCCTGGATCACCGCCTTGAGGCGCTCCTCGAACTCACCGCGGTACTTCGCGCCCGCGAGCAGGCTGCCCATGTCGAGCTGGATGATGCGCTTGCCCTGCAGTCCCACCGGCACGTCCTTGTTCACGATGCGCTGGGCGAGCCCCTCGGCGATCGCGGTCTTGCCGACGCCGGGCTCGCCGATCAGCACCGGGTTGTTCTTGGTGCGGCGCAGCAGGATCTGGATGGTGCGGCGGATCTCGTCGTCGCGGCCGATCACCGGATCGAGGTTGCCGTCGCGCGCGCGCTGCGTGAGGTCGATACCGTAGCGCTCCAGCGCCTCGAAGGTGGACTCGGCCGTGCGGCTGTCGACGCTCCGGCCTCCCCTGACCTCGGCGGCCGCCGCCTCGAGCTGCTCGGCGCTCGGCAGCGCCGCGAGCGCCTGCCCGGCCTTGCGCCGCAGCCCCACGAGCAGCGCGTCGGCCGCCACGAACGAGTCGCCCCAGGCCCGCGCCACCGCGTCGGCCTCGTCGAAGGCAGCGGCGAGCTCGGGCGCCATGTACTGCGCCTCGGCACCCGAGACCGTCGGGAGCCGGGAGAGGCCGGCGTCCAACGCCGCCTGCGTCTGCTTCAGGTCGCCACCCGCACGCTCCAGCACGCGTGCGCACGGTCCGTTGGGGTCTGCCAGCAGGGCGCTGGCGAGGTGCAAGGCGGTCACCTGCTGGTGACCTCGAGCCCGCGCCGCCTGCTGGGCGGCGGCGACGAGCGTGACGGTGGTTTCGGTCAGGCGATCCGCGTTCATGGCGCTAGCCTACGAACTTGAGTCTGACCTTGTCAAGTTTCCTGACCGCGAGGACCGGATGGTCGGCCACGGGCGGCGATCCGGGCAAGACCCGCCTCAGGCGTCCTCGAACGCCGCCGCCATCTAAGGTGATCGTCGCCGGGCGACGATCCGGGCAAGACTCGCCTCAGGCGTCCTTGAACGCCGCCACCATCCCGGTGATCGTCGCCTTGGCGTCGCCGAAGATCATGCGGGTGTTGTCCTTGAAGAAGAGCAGGTTGTCGACGCCGGCGAAACCCGGGTTCATCGAGCGCTTGAGCACGAAGCAGGTGCGTGCGCGATCGACTTCGATGATCGGCATGCCCCACAGCGGCGAGGTCGGATCCTCCTTGGCCGCCGGGTTGACCACGTCGTTGGCGCCGATGACGATCGCGACGTCGATCGTCTCCATGTTCGGGTTGACGTCGCCGGGCTCGACCAGCTGCTCGTAGGGCACGTTCGCCTCGGCGAGCAGCACGTTCATGTGCCCGGGCATGCGCCCGGCGACCGGATGGATCGCGTGCCGCACGTCGGCGCCGTTCTTCACCAGCAGGTCGGCGAGCTCCGCCACCACGTGCTGGGCCTGGGCGACCGCCATGCCGTATCCGGGCACGAACACCACCGAGCCGGCCGCCTCCAGGATGAAGTAGGCGTCCTCGGGCGTGAGCGGCTTGACCACGCCCTCCGCGGCCGCGCCGCCAGCGGTGATCTCGGCCCCGAAGCCTCCGAACAAGACGTTGGCGAGCGAGCGGTTCATCGCCTTGCACATGATGTTCGTCAGGATCAGGCCCGAGGCCCCGACCAGCGAGCCGGCCACGACCAGCACGTTGTTGTCGATCACGAAGCCGGCGGCTGCCGCCGCGATGCCGGAGTAGCTGTTGAGCAGCGAGACCACGATCGGCATGTCGGCGCCGCCGATCGGGATCACCGCCAGCACGCCGAGCGCGAGCGCCAGCAGCAGCACCAGCACGAAGGCGGCCGTGACGCCGCCGACGTTACCGATCACCGCTGCATCGATGACCACGACCGCCGCGGCCAGCAGCGCCAGCGCCAGCAGGCTGGCGTTGAGCACCTTCTGGCCACGGAACAGGTACGGCTTGCCGTCGATGCGTTCGCTGAGCTTGCCGAACGCCACCACCGACCCCGAGGCGGCGATGCCGCCGATCAGCACCGTCAGCATGATCGCCACCGCGGAGAACGCCGGTACCTCGGGGACGCGCACGTACTCGGCCGTACCCACGAGCATCGAGGCGAGGCCGCCCGAGCCGTTGAGCAGCGCTACCATCTCCGGCATGCCGGTCATCTGGACCCGGCGAGCCGCTACGGCGCCGATCGCGCCGCCGATGACCAAGCCGAGGACGATCCAGGTGTAGTCGAGGCCGCCGGCGGCGAGCGTGGCGATCACGGCGATGAGCATGCCGACGGCCGAGAGGCGGTTGCCGCGCTTGGCGGTCTCCGCCCGGCCGAGCATCTTCAGGCCCATGATGAACAGGATCGACGCCAGGATGTACGCGAAGGTCTGCCAGGCAGCCACGTCAGGCGCCCTTACCGGTCTTGAACATGCCGAGCATCCGCTCGGTGACGAGGTAGCCGCCGATGACGTTGATGGTGGCCGCAACCACTGCGATCGTGCCGAGCACGGTCGCGATCACGCCGCCCTCGCCGGCCGCGATGATGGCGCCGACGATGGTGATGCCCGAGATCGCGTTCGATCCCGACATCAGCGGCGTGTGCAGCTGCGACGGCACCTTCGTGATGAGCTCGAGGCCGAGGAAGATCGCCAGCACGAAGACGAACAAGAGCAGCGGGTTCATGCGGTGGCCTCCATCTGGTCGCGCACGGCCTCGTGCCGCACCGCGCCATCATCAACGAGCAGCACGGCGTCTACCACTTCGTCCTCCGACGCCGAGCGCAACTCTCCGTCGGGCCAGGCGTGCTCGATCAGGTGCGTCAGGTTGGCCGAGTACATGAGGCTCGCGTCGCGAGCCACCGAGGCCGCCAGCGGATGCAGTCCCAGGATCTGCACGCCGCCCTCGGTCACCACTTCTTGGCCTGCTACCGAGCCCTCGACGTTCCCGCCGGTCGACGCTGCGAGGTCGACGACCACCGAGCCGGGCTTCATGCCCCCGATCGCGGCGGCGTCCAAGAGCCGCGGCGCCGCGCGACCGAAGACCTGCGCTGTGGTGATCACCACGTCGCTCTGCGCCACCACCTTGGCCATCTGCGCGCGCTGGCGCTCGAGCTGCTCGTCGGTCAGCGCCTGAGCGTAGCCTTGCTCGGTCTGGCCGACCTCGATCCCGAGGTCGAACTCGACGAAGCGGGCGCCGAGCGAACGCACCTGCTCGGCGACCACCGGCCGGGTGTCGTAGGCATCGACTCGCGCGCCGAGCCGCTTGGCGGTCGCGATGGCCTGCAGCCCCGCGACTCCCACGCCCAGCACGAACACGCGCGCAGGAGCGATGGTGCCCGCCGGCGTCGACATCATCGGCAACACCTTGTCGATGCGCTGCGCGGCCAACACCACCGCCGCGTAGCCGGCGAGGTTGGCCTGCGACGAGAGCGCGTCCATCTTCTGCGCATAGGTCGAACGCGGCATCAGCTCGACGCACATGCCGCGTAGGCCGCGCTCGGCGAGCGCGCGCACGGTGGGCAGCGCGAAGAACGGATCGAGGAAGCCGACCACGAAGGTGCCGCGCTGCAGGCCCTCGAGCGAGGCCGGCTCGGGTGGCGTGACCACCAAGGCGATCTCGGCGCTCTTACGGGCCTCGGCCGGCGGCACCATGGTGGCTCCCGCCGCGCTCAGGACCTCGTCGCTGAGGTGCAGCGGAGCGCCGTAGCCGGTCGGCAGCCGGACCTCGTGGCCCAGCTTCGACAGGCGCTCGATCGCCGGCGGCACCACAGCCAGCCGGCGCTCATCGGGGGGTGACGGTAGCGCTGTGACGATCATGAGACATACTCGCACGTCTGAGACGGGACGGTGGACCCGTCAGGGCTGCGAAACGCGTATGGGAGCGGCTAGCCCCGCCAGACGACCCGCACGAAGCTGTTCTTGCCGCTCTGGAACACGATGCCCGAGCGCCCCGTGAGGTCGATCACCGCGCTGCGGTCCTGCAGCGGCGCCCCGTCGACGCGCAGGCCGCGGTTGTCGATCAGCCGCCGCGCCGCGCCCTTGCTCGGCGCGAAGCCGACGTGAACCGCCAGCGTCGCCGCCTCGACGCTCCCGGCGGGCGCGACGTCGGAACCGACCTCGACCTCGCGCAGCTCCTGCGGGATACCGCCCTTGGCCACCGCGTCGTACCTGCGCTCCGCGGCCGGCACCGCCCCCGCACCGTGGTAGAGGCTGACCAGCGCCCGGGCGAAGGTGCGGTGCGCCGCCACCGGGTCGCGGCGCAGCTCCGCCTCGAGCGGAAGGGTCGGTAGGTCGGTGCACAGCGTCGCGTACTTCACGAGCAACCTGTCGGCCACCCGCATCGCCTTGGTGAACATCACCTCCGGCGGGTCGGTGAGGCCGATGGTGTTGCCGAGCGACTTCGACATCTTCTCAGTGCCATCGGTGCCCTCGAGCAGCGGCACGGTGAGCGCCAGCTGCGGCTCCTGCCCGTAGGCGCGCTGCACGTCGCGCCCGACGAGTAGGTTGAACAGCTGATCACGACCGCCGAGCTCGATGTCGGAGCGGATCGCGACCGAATCGAAGGCCTGCGCGAGCGGGTAGAGGAACTCGTGCAGGCTGATGGCGGTGCCCTGCGAGTAGCGCTTGGTGAAGTCGTCGCGCTCCAGCATGCGAGCCACGGTGGTGGTCGCGGCTAGCCTGATCAACTCCGCGAAGTCGAGCTGTGACAGCCACTCGGAGTTGTGGCGGATCTCGAGCCGTGCGGGATCGTCGTCGAGCACCGCGAGCGCCTGCGAGACGTAGGTCTCGCCGTTGCGCCGGGTCTCGTCGAGCGACAGCTGCGGCCGCGTCTTCGAGCGCCCCGAGGGATCACCGATGGTGGCGGTGAAGTCGCCGATGATCAGCACCACCCGGTGCCCCAGGTCCTGGAACTGGCGCATCTTGCGCAGCACCACCGCGTGGCCTACGTGCAGGTCGCTCGACGAGGGATCGACGCCGAGCTTGACGCGCAGCGGCGTACCACGTTCACGGCTGGCGCGGAGCCGGGCCTCGAGCTCACCCTCCGGCACCACCTGCTCGGTCCCCCGAGACAGCAGCGCCAGACCCTCCTCAACGGTTCGCTGTGGCACGTCCGGCCTCCCCTCGCACGGCCGCGGAGTCTACCACGTACGCCGCTGCGGCAGCCGTGAGCGACGACGTGCTAGCGTGCCCCAATGGAAGCCGCGCCGCGCTGTGCCTTCGTCATCTTCGGGGTCACCGGCGACCTCGCCTCACGCAAGCTATTGCCCGCGCTCTACGCGCTGCACCGCAGCGGTGTCCTGCACCCCGAGACCGAGGTGATCGGCTTCGCCCGGAGCGTGAAGGGCGACGAGGACCTGCGCGAACGGCTCGGCCGAGCGCTGCACGAACACGTCGACGACGTCGACGAGGAAGCCTGGAGCGCGCTGGCGCGACGCATCACGGCCGTACGCGGAGCCTACGATCAGGACGGCTTCGCCACGCTCGCCGAGCACCTCGGGCAGCTCGAGCCGCGCGACCACATCTACTACACCTCCACGCCGCCCGAAGCGTACTGCCCCATCGTCCGCGGCTTGGCTGACACCGGCCTCTCGAGTTCCGAGCACGGCTTCCGCCGGCTGGTGGTGGAGAAGCCCTTCGGCCACGACCTCGAGTCGGCGCAGGCCCTCAACGCCGAGATCGCGGCGGTGTTCGACGAGTCGCAGGTCTACCGCATCGATCACTTCATCGCCAAGGAGACCGCACAGAACTTGGCGGTGCTGCGCTTCGCCAACACCCTGTTCGAGCCGGTCTGGGGCAATCGATACGTCGATCACGTGCAGATCACGGTCGCTGAGAAGATCGGCATGGAGGGCCGCGGCGCCTTCTACGAGCAGGCCGGCGTGGTGCGTGACATGATCCAGAACCACCTGCTGCAGCTGCTGGCGCTGGTCGCGATGGAACCACCGGCGCGCTACGACGCCGACGCCGTTCGCGACGAGAAGGTGAAGGTCTTGCGGGCCACTTCCTGCCTGGAGCCCGACGACGTCGTGCTCGGTCAGTACAGCGCCTCGGAAGACCTGCCCGGTTACCGCGAGGAGGAGGACGTCGCTCGAGATTCGCACGTCCCGACCTTCGCCGCCGCCGCGTTCGCCATCCGCACCTGGCGCTGGGCAGGCGTGCCCTTCTACGTCCGCTCCGGCAAGCGCCTCGATGTGAAGGCCTCCGAGATCGTGCTGCATCTCAAGGACCCGCCGCACATACCGTTCGAGTCGTCCGAGGCGCTGCGCGCGGACCGGCTGGTGCTCCGCCTGGTTCCGGATGAGGGCATCGCCTTCCGCTTCAACGCCAAGGCGCCGGGTCGCGGCATCGAGATCGACCGCGTCAGCCTCGAGTTCCACTACCGCGAGGGTTTCCGGGGCCGAGTGCCCGACGCCTACGAGACGCTGTTGGCCGACGTCATGCTGGGCGATGCGACGCTGTTCATGCGCGCCGACGAGGTCGAGGCGCAGTGGCGCGTGGTCGAGCCGCTGCTGGCGGTACCGGAGGCCGAACCGGAGCTGTACCCGGCCGGGTCGAGCGGGCCCGTGGCCGCGCAGGCGCTGCTCGAGCGCGACGGCCGCTCCTGGCACGACCCGACCGACGGATGACCAGGGCTCG
>SKMG01000445.1 GCA_007121175.1 Trueperaceae bacterium
CGGCGGAACCCGCGTCGCTCCAGCCACGACACGGTCTGCGGATAGGCGTCTGCATCGACTCCCGGGACGAAGTAGTTCGGGACGTACGGAGATATCGCGACGGTGCCCCGCCCGTCGGCGGCGAAGCGCTCCAGGAGGTGTCGCAGCAGCGCCGCGCCAGCTCCCTGTCGCCGGGATTCTGGCCGGACTCCGAACGCGGTGATCCAGGCTCGCTCCGGTTCGTAGCCCTGCGATGCGAGCGGCACGCGCCGTGTCATGCCGAGCATGAACCCGACGACCTGGCCGTTGGCGACTGC
This sequence comes from Trueperaceae bacterium, assembly GCA_007121175.1. GTDB lineage: Bacteria > Deinococcota > Deinococci > Deinococcales > Trueperaceae > CSSed10-48. The sequence continues at coordinate 297 of SKMG01000445.1, forward strand.
GACGGGGAGGTGGCCGGGCTCGAAGTTCGGATCGAGCAGGACCTTGGTACGGAAGAGGTCCGCCGTCACGCGATCGTGCGTCATCGCGTTGTGCCAGACCGATAGCAGCTGGGCCTCGTCGTCTCCCTCGTAGGGGCGGATGTCGTTCAAGGGTTCAACCTTTCACGCCGGTGAGGGCGATGCCCTTCACGAAGTAGCGTTGTAGAAAGATGAACAGGATCAGCGCGGGCAGCACCGACAGCGTCGTCCCGGCCATGAGCAGGTCGAGGTTGCGCGCCTCGGCGGCGAACGTGCGCAGCGCGTTGAGCCCGAGCGGCAAGGTGTGGAGGTCGCGGTCGGTCGCGATCAGCAGCGGCCAGAGGAAGTTGTTCCAGGAAGCGATGAAGGTGAAGGTGCCGAGGGTCGCGAGGGCCGGGGTCACGAGCGGCATGAGGATGCTGTAGAAGATCCGTGGCTCGGAGGCGCCGTCGATGCGCGCGGCGTCGAGGAGCTCATCGGGCAGCGTCGAGATGAACTGCCGCATGAGGAAGATGCCGTAGGCGGAGATGATCCCCGGCACGATCAGTCCCTGGTAGGTGTTGATCCAGCCGAGCTGCCGGACGATGAAGAAGACCGGGATGAGCGTGACGAAGAACGGCACCATCATGGTGGCGAGAATGAGCACGAACAGCACGTTCTTCCCGGGGAAGTCGTACTTGGCGAAGGCGAAGCCGGCGAGCGAGCTGGTGAACAACACGCCGACGGTGGTGGCTATCGCCACGAAGAGGCTGTTGCCGTAGAGCCTGAAGATCGGCATCACCTCGACGAGCCGCGCATAGGTGTTGAACTGCGGTTCTGCTGGGAACCAGACCGGGGGTCTCGCCTGGATCTCGCCAGGCGTCATGAGCGACGCGTTGACCATCCACAAGAACGGCACCAGCATCACGACCGCTCCTGCGACGACGGCCGCGTAGGTCAGGAGGGTGCCGAGGTAGCGCACGACGGGCGAACGATGCTCCATGGCTCAACCCCTCGTGCGGTCGCGCAGCAGGCGAAGCTGGACGAGCGTGATGATGAGGATGATCAGGAAGAGGATGAACGCCATGGCCGAGGCCCGACCCATGCGCGAGAACTTGAAGGCGGTGTCGTACATGTAGAGCACCACCGTCATCGTGCGGTTGGCGGGCCCGCCGCCGGTCGTGGCGAAGACGATGTCGAAGACCTGCAACGCGCCGATGGTGTTGGTCACCACCACGAACAGGGTCACCGGCTTGAGCAAGGGCAGGGTGATGTAACCCAGCCGCTGCCAGGCGTTGGCGCCGTCGACGCTCGCCGCGTCGTACAGCTCCTTCGGGATGCCCTGCAGGCCCGCGAGGTAGATCACGATGTAGTAGCCGACGTACTGGTAGATCGCGATGGCGATGATGACCAGCAGCGCCTGATCCGGATGCGACAGGAACGGCTGTCGAGCGATGCCGAGCGAGACGAGGAAGTCGTTGACCAGGCCGTAGTTGCGGTTGAACAGGAAGCCGAACAGCACCGCCAGCGCGAGCGGCGCGGTCATCACCGGCAGGAAGTAGAGCACGCGCCACAACGGCTTGAAGCGGATCGACTGGTTGAGCAGCAGGGCCAGCGACAGCCCGAGGACGACGTTGACGGTCACGCCGCCCGCGGCGAAGGCGAACGTGTTCGCCATGGCTCGCGGGAAGATCGGGTCCCGGGTCAACAGGTACACGTAGTTGTCCAGCCCGCGCCACCGCATCTGCGTGACCGGCGTGACCATGTTCCAGTCGTTCAGGCTCACCCAGAGGCCGAAGGCGATCGGGCCGACGAAGAACAGCAGCAGGCCCAAGAGTGGCAGGCTCACGAACACGTAGGCCCAGAAGGTGCGCTGGCGGCGCGGCGTCCAGCGGATGCCGAAACGTCGTGGGGGACCTTCGTAGGCTGGTGTGACTCTCGCCATCTTCATTCACCGTGGCCGTACGTGGCGCCGGAGCGCCACGTACGGCAGTGCGAAGCTCTATCGTCGACTCGGGTACGCGTCCGTGCGGAGCGTCAGCTCGCCCTCACCTCTGCATCTCTTCGAGCACGTCGTCCCCTCGGACGCCGGCCACCCGCAATGCCGTGGCCGGATCGGTCGCGCCGATGAGCACGCTCTCGATCTCACCTTGGAGGATGGTCTTCACTTCCTGTCCGCCGGCGACCACCGGCTCAGGCCTCGCGAACTGCGTCGAATCGACGAACGCCTGGAGGAAGAAGTCACCCAGCGCTTCGGCGTGCGCCTCTTGGTCGTACTCGAAGCTGGGGATAGCTCCCAGCGCTTCGACGAGGAACTGGCCGCTGGGCGAGCCGTGGCCGGGTTCCGCTTCGGTGTTGAGGCAGTGGAGGAACTCCCAGGCGGTGTCTTGGCTCGCAGAGGAGGCATCGACGGACCAGAGCCAGTTGTACGACAGGGTCATGCTCTGGCTGCCGCTCGGGCCCACGGGCACCGGCGCCACCCCGACTTCCGTGTCGTAGTCGATGGCTTCCGAGGCGCGCAGGGTCGCACGCCACCAGTTGGCCATGACGACCATGCCGACGATGCCGTTCGGCAGCTCCCAGCCGGCGACGCTCATGTCCATGCCGCCGTTTTCGAGCAGGTCCGCATACAGCTGCAGGGTCTCGATGCCCTCGGGGCTGTCGAAGGCGGTCGCGGTCATGTCTTCGGTGAGGTACTCCCCGGCGTTGGAGAACAGCAGCGAGGCGAACGGGTGCACGACACCCGAATCCCAGCCTGGCAGCACGCCGAAACCGACCTGCGTCACCGCTCCGGTCGCGTCGACCTGCGTGATCGCCGCGGCGATCTCTTTCAGTTCGTCCCACGTGCTGGGCGGTGCATCGTAGCCGGCCTCCTCGAGCAGGCGCTTGTTGTAGATCAACAAGTAGGTGTTCACCTCGGTGGGGTAGCCCCAGACCTGGCCGCCGGCGCTGATGCCTTCGACGACCGCAGGCGCGACGTGAGCGGTGATGTGATCGATCGCCTCCTGCGGAGGAGCGGCGAGCATGCCGCCTTCACCGGTGAACTCCGGCAACCACAGGTTGTAGAGGTGGTAGATGTCGGGCGCGATGCCCGCGGCGCGCCCGGTGACGATGGTCGTGAACAGGTCACCGAACGGCACGGTACGCACGTTCGCACTGACACCGACCTCGGCTTCGCAGGTCGCGACCATCCGCTCCATCGGGCCCCGGTGCAGCTCTTCGCCCCAGTGCGTGAGTATGTTCAGGGTCTGCTGGCCGAACGAGAAGCCGGCGAGCAGCAGCAGCCCCGAGAAGATCGTGGTCCAAGTTCGTGTATGTGTCATGCAGTACCTCGAGTTCGGCGAGCAGGCTTGGGTCTAGTAGATCAGGTACCGAGAGCGGATCTCAGCGAAGCTCCGTGATTCCTCCTTCCAGGCGACGAGCAGGTCGGTGACGTCGTCCACTGCGTCTATGCAGCTGCGCAACCGCGAGCTCCCCGAGAGCAGGTCGATGGGGTAGTGCCCGCCCTCTGCCCATGGGGCGCGCCAGCCGAACCGGTCGGGCCACAAGCGCCGTACGGTCGTGATCAGGTACACGGCGGTGTGCAGCGGTTCGAGTGCGTCGCGGCGCGTGACGTGCAGGTGCACGCCGCTGCACGTCTCGCCGCGATACTTGCCGAACGACGGCACGAAGAAGACCTCACGGAAGCGGACCCCGGGCAGCTCGAGGCGGTTCATGGCCTCGGCGAGCGCATGGCCGTCGACGTAAGGGGCTCCGACGTACTCGAACGGTGTGGTGGTCCCCCTGCCCTCGGACAGGTTCGTCCCCTCGATCAGGCAGGTGCCGGGGTACACGGTGATCGCAGCGAGCGTCGGGAGGTTGGGCGAGGGTGGAACGAAGGGGAGGCCGGTCTCGTCGAAGTACATCTCGCGCCGCCAGCCGCGCATCGGCATGACGGCGAGCTCGCAGCCGATGCCGTGCGCCTCGTTGAGGAGACGAGCGATCTCGCCCGCGGTCATCCCATAGCGGATCGGCAACGGGTAGAGCCCGACGAACGACTGGTATCCCTCCTCGACGAGGCCGCCCTCCACGACGATGCCGCCGAGGTACACCGGCCGGTCGAGGACCAGCACGCGCGCGCCGGTATCGGCAGCGGCCTCCATCACGTGGGCCAAGGTCGAGACGTAGGTGTAGAAGCGCAATCCACCGTCTTGCAGGTCGAAGATGATCGTGTCGAGCCCGTCGAGCATCTCGGGCGTGGGCTTGCGCGTGGAGCCGTAGAGGCTGAGCACCGGCAGCCCCGTGCGCGCGTCGGTGTAGCTGCCAACGGCTTCGCCAGCCTGGGCCTCGCCGCGCAGGCCGTGCTCCGGGCCGAAGAGCGAAACGAGTTCGATGCCCGGCTGGCCGTGGAGCCTGCCGATGCTGCTCGAGAGGTTCGCATCGACGCTGGCCGGCGAAGCGACGAGCCCCAATCGTTGCCCGGCGACGTCGGCACGGCGTTCGTGCAACAGCAGCTCGAGTCCTATCGCGACGCTCATGAGATCCTCCGCGTGGAGCCCCGCACGACCAGCTCGGGCTGAAGCGTGATCTGGGCCTTGACGGGATCGACGGTGCCGCTGAGGAGCTCGCTGAGCAGGTCGAAGGCCCGTGCCGCGATCTCGGTCAGCGGTTGCCGGATCGTGGTCAGCGGCGGCCAGGCATAGCTCGCGGCATCGATGTCGTCGAACCCCACCAGCGACACGTCATCAGGAACCTTCAGTCCTACCTCAACCAGCGCGTGTTGGGCGCCGATCGCCATCTGGTCGGCGGCGATGAACACGGCGCTCGGCATCGGTGGTCGGGCGAGGAGCTCCTGCATCGCCACGTACCCGGAGCGGTAGTCCCAGCGGTCCGAGTCGGGTGAGATCACGCGCTCGTTCGCCTGTAGGCCGTGATCCGTGAGCGCGCGGCGGTAGCCGAGCACGCGCTGCCTCGCTACCTCCAGGGTGAGGTCGCCCGAGATGTGCGCAATGCGTCCGTGCCCGAGTTCGATCAGGTGCTCGGTCGCGAGGTACGCCCCCCGCTCGTTGTCCATCGCGACCGAGGCGAGCGTGGGGTTCGGTAGGCAGTCGACGAGCACGGTGGGGATGGTGCTCGCCTTCAGCCACGGCAGTGTGCTGCCGCGGTCGATCGCATTGACGACGATGAGCCCGTCGACGAGCTGCTCTGCGAACTGCTCGAGCAGCTCACGCAGCAGCCGCGCGTCATGGCGGGCGTCGTACAGCAGGACCTTGTGACCCCGAGCGTACGCGACGCCCTCGACCTCGCTGGCGATGAGGGACAGCACCGGGCTCGTGATGTCGAGCACCAGGATGCCGATCAGCCCCGTTTCCCGCGTGCGCATGCTGCGCGCGATCAGGTTCGGCCGGTAGTTGACGCGCTCGATGATCTGCGCGACCCGCTCGCGGGTCGCGGCGGCGATGCTCCCGGTCTCGTTCACCACGTGCGATACCGTCTGCACGGAGACTCCGGCTAGGTCTGCGACCTCACGCATGGTCGGCGGCTTGCTCGACAAGAGATCACCCGCGCGCCCTTCTAGTTGAACGTTCAACCAGTCGTAGCACTTCCGTTCATGAATGTCAACAAGGGCGAAGCCTGACACGCAGCAGCGCTCCTGAGCGGAACGTCGCGGTCGGTTTGAGGTGTGCGGCATGCTTGGTGGGGGACGCCGACCGCGCCCAGAGTCGACACCCTGCGAGAAGTGCAGCTCGGCACCATCGACGCGCTCCTCGCGCGACTCTGCATCCGGCACGACCTGACGCTCCTGACGCCCGATGGCGACTTCGAGATCGCCAGCATGCCGTAGATCGAGCGGACCCTGATCGACCTGGCGCAGTGCACGCCGGGCGTGCGCTCGAGGCTGGCGCCGTGATGAAGTTCGCCGAGGGGACGCCGCGGACCACGCCGAGACCACGCTTTGACCACGCCGGCTCGGCTAGGGTCGCTGTGCCGGTTCGCCACCGTGTCGTGCGTAGCACTGTCGCCGGCGGAAGGAGACCGATCATGCTCCATCATCACGCACGCTCGTTCGCACGCTTCGAGCGAACTGCCCTGTTCGCCATGTACTCGTCATTGGCCCTCGCGCTCGCCATCGGCCTCGCGAGCGCGAGGATCGATTCGGTGACCATCGATTCGAGCGAGCCTTTCGAAGAGGTCGACGGGTACATCTACGTCGAGGCCACCATGCATGGCACCGTCGAGCGCGAAGACGGCTCGGTGGGTGAGTACTCCGTCCCCCTCGTCCTCATCTACCCGGAGGACGGCGGCAACGGCGTCGGTGTCGTCGACTGGCCCAACTCGGTGTTCTACAGCGTCACCGGCCATCAGGATCTCGATGAGTCCGAGACGAAGCAATATGCACGGATCGTCACGGACGGGTACCTGTTCGAGAGCGGCTATACCTATGCCTCGGTGCAGTGGAGCAAAGAGGTGACGGAGCTGTTCGCGGACGTGCCGCCGGGTGAGGATCCCAATCATCTGGTTCGGGGCACCATCGAGCGGGCGACTGACGCATGGGAGATCCTGCGCGACGCCGCCAGGTTCCTGAGAGACCCGAGCGCCTTCGAGGGCAGTGACGGGCCGCTTCCCGTCGATACGGTGTTGAGCTTCGGGTACTCCCAAACGTCTGGCCTGCAGATGGCGTTCCTGGCCGGGGGCGAGAACACGGTGGATGGCGAGCTCGCCTACGAAGGCCACCTCTCGGCGGTGGGGGGCTACGCCTGCGCGACGCCAGTCGATGAGGCGCCCGTCTACATGATGCTCTCCCATTGTGATGACGAGGCACTGGACCACGACGGGAGGCCCGCAGCCGACGACTCACGCGTGATGATGGTCGCATCGCAGAGTGACGTCGAGCATGGCCTGTTCGTCTCGGCGTTGTCGCGCTACCCGGATGAAGACAACTGGCGTCAGTACGAGCTGGCAGGGGTTTCGCACTTGCCGACGGCGGTCTTCCCTGGCCTCGCCGACAACCAGAATCCAGCAGACTTCCGGCCCGTGTTCCGTGCTGCGTTCGACAATGTTGCGCTGTGGACGACCGAAGGAATCGAGCCTCCGCCGTCGCAGTTCATCGAGGGTGAGGTCATCACCGAAGGAGAGTCCGCAGGTGTCCTGATCACGCGTTTGGATGAGGATGGGAATGCTCTGGGCGGTCTGCGCCTGCCGCACATGGAGCACGAGGTCGATGGCCAAGCTGCGGGGGCCCCACTCGGCACGTACACGGGCCTGAACATGGACGTCGACGCGGATGCCGAGCCACCCATCAATGTCTACGCGGTGATCGGCGGGACATTTGCGCCGTTCAGCGACGAGGAGCTCCGAGAGCGTTACCCGGACCACGACACATACGTGAGCCGAGTGACTCGCGCCGCCGATCACCTCCTGGCTGGCGGCTACATCCTCGAGCAGGACCGAGACGCCTACGTGCTCGAGGCGGAGCAGAGCCCGGCTTGGGAGTAGCTTGGTCGTCATGAGAACAGCCACGCCGAACCGCCCCGACATCTCGGGCGCGCTTCGGCGTGACCACCGTCGCGTGATCATCGAACAGCGATCGAGGCCCGTAACGATGCCGACGGCGGGTCCCGGCGAGGAGCAGCTGTTACCACGGCGGGCGTACACGTCGCCGTCGATCTTCGGCACGATCGAGTCCGAGTTCGGCGAGTCAAGAGTGCACGCAACGGACTTCGTCCCTCACCGGATCCTGGCTCGGGCCAGATCGGTTGCTACCTGGTCATCGACCGTGCTCCAGAAGTGGCTCGAGCACCATCGAGGCACAGGGAGCTCCTGGGCTCCAGCCGACACGCGCGCCGAGGGTCGTGGGAAGGCGATGAAGAAGCTGTACTGCCTGCCCTCCAGGACGGCGGCGCGAGGCGCGAGAGGCGCTCGACACCTTGGTGAGGAAGCGGCTCAGGCTGCGCCTGAAGACGAGCACGATCGAAACGAGCGTCCCCACGTTCACAACGAGGTCGAAGAGGGCAGTCTCGGACGCCGCGAGCGTCGACCCGCAGCCGAGGAGCCGACATTGCACGAGTACCAGCCCGCTCGAGGAGTTCACCGGTAGGAACATGCACACGCCCTACACCGCACCGACGCCGGTTGCGTTGGAGCCCGTCAAATGGAATACGGCAGGGCAGGCGCCAATGGCCGAGCATGAGCGATGTTCAGGTCCAGCGCACAACGAGCCACGACGATCGTGGCGGCGACCGTGCTCCTCGCGGCGGCGATCATCGCGGCATCATGGGTTCGAGCCGAGACCACAGCGTCGTGGCGGGAAATCCCGATCGTCGATGCGCGCACCGGCGAGGCCTTCACGCTGGCCGAGCTGGAAGGGAAGACTGTTTTCGTCGAACCGATGGCCACCTGGTGTACCACCTGCAGGCGGCAGATGACGATCCTCCGTGACGTCGTCGTCGAGCGGGACCCCGACGGCTTCGCCTTCGTCGGCCTGAGCGTCGAGACGAACCTACCGAGCGAGGACCTGGCGCGTTACGTCGACGGCCAGGGCTTCGGCTGGACCTTCGCGGTGATGACGCCCGAGCTGCTCCGCGCGCTCGTGGACACCTTCGGGCGGAGCGTCGCGAACCCGCCGGCCACGCCGCACGTCATCATCCGACCGGACGGGACGTGGACCGAGCTCTCGACGGGGATCCGGTCGGCTGACGAGATCTCCGCGGCGCTCGACGCGGCCACATCGAGGTAGCGCCCCCCTCGTGGCGCAGCTGCTCGAGGCGTTCGTACTGGGGAACGCGGCGATCCTCACCAACGTCTGCCTCTTGCCGCTCTACCCCGGGCTGATCGCGTTCCTCGCGGGCACGGCGCGGCAGAGCGGCTCTGAACGGGCCAGCGGCTGGCTCGGCTTGGTCGTCTTGGCCGGCATCCTGACGCTGATGACGGTGGTCGGGCTGGCCCTCCACCTCGCGCAGATCACCTTCGGACCGCTGCTCGGCGTGCTCCTCCCGGTCGTGTACGGGGCCGTCATCGTGCTCGGCGCGGTCATGCTCGCCGGCTTCAACCCGTTCGCTCGGTTCGCGAGCATGCAGGTGCCGGTGCTGACCAACCCGTACGCGGCGGCGTTCGCCTACGGACTCCTGCTCGGTCCGATGACGCTGCCGTGCACCGGGCCGATCGTCGTGAGCGCCTTCCTCCTCGGCGCCGGCAGCGCCTCGGCGCTCGCCGATGGGCTGGCCTACTTCGCCGCCTTCGGCCTCGGCTTCGGCTGGCCGCTGGTGCTCCTGCCGCTCGTGGCGCTGCCGCTCCAGCGTCGCGGCGTCGGCTGGATGACGCGCAACCACGGCCTGCTGACGCGAGGCTCCGGCGCGCTGCTCGTTGCGATCGGCCTCTTCGGGGTGTGGAGCGAAGTGCTGCCGAACCTGGCCGTGGGGTGAGGCGAGCCCTGGCCGACGCGGGAACCAGGTTCGGCGGCGGTCCTTCGGCCCTGGGCC
>SKMG01000272.1 GCA_007121175.1 Trueperaceae bacterium
GACCATCGCGGCGTCCGCCGTCGCACTGGCCTTGGTTGCCTGCAGCGCTCTGCCCATCCCCGCCACCGTCGACTTGCGCGCCCGCATGGGCGCCGATGCCCGCGGTACCACCGAGGCGCCGATCGGGGCCGGCGAGGCCGGCGAGGTCGACCTGCGCATCCCAACGGACGCAGGCGAGTGCATCGACATCTCGGACGAGGGCTTCACGATCACCGTCGAGTCGGCCCAGCTGCACTGGAACCTCGCCGCCACGTACGACGGCCCCGATCTCTCGGGCATGCTGCAGGCGCGTTTCTACGTCGCCGGCGAGGGCGAGGACGTCTTCGCCGCCCGGCACACCCTCGGACCGGTGTTCACGCTGAACCTCGACAGGACCGAGACCAGGCTCGCCGGCACCGCCGTACTGAACCCGGCCCAGCTGCGAGCGATCAACGATGGCGTGATCTGCTGGGGCCTGGCGGTCACAGGACGCGACGTGACGGCGGCTGAGGATGGCACCGCGTCGATCAGCTACGACGTGCGCGACCTGCGGCTCAGCATCCGCTTCAGCGTGATCTGAGACCCGCTTCAGCGTGATCCGAGCCTGAGCTCCCGCATCCCCTCGTGGACCTCGTGACGCGGCAGGCGCCGCGCCTCCAACTCCCGGTCGGGGAGCGCGAGCAACGCGCGGTAGAACGACTCCGCGGTGGAGCGTGCGCGTGCGTCGAGCGCGATCCACTCGAACAGCGCCTCTTCGGCCCGATCGAGGTGGCGAGTGAGGCGCCAGGCCCTGAACGCCTGGCGGGCGACCTCCGGGCTGCCGAGGTCGCCGCGCAAGGCGTCATGCAGGAACAGGAGCCCGCGCTCGTGATGCTCGTCGACGAAGCCGCCCACGTCATCGGCTACCTCGGCCAGCAGCCGGAAGGCGGTCATGACCTGAGCGCGGCCCGGCCCTGCGTCGCGCTCGGCGGCGAGCTCGGCATCCGCCTGCAGCACCCGACCAGCGGCGAAGGCGCGCTCGACGGCGAGCGTCCCCCCGGCGGCGAGAACCGCGTGCAGGTCGGCGTACGAGAAGGCCTTGAGAGTGCCCAGATCGAGTCCGGTGAAGGTGGCGCTGATCGTGTCGAGGCGGGTCCTGGATTCGGCCAGCGTGCGCCCCCGCGCGCCCCCGAGCAGCGCAGCCAGCGTATGCGCGAGCTGCTGCACGGTGCGCATGAGGTAGTCGAGCTTGACCATCTCCTTAAGCCGGGCGCCTCCCTACGAACGCCTCGAGCGCATCGGGCATGCTAGCGAGCCGGTACGTGAGCGCTTGCGGCTCGAACCCGACTTCGGCGAGCAGCCGAAGCCACGTGGCGCGGGCGAACAGGCCGTGTAGATGACGGTCGTGCACCGCTTCGACGTGCTCCCGTACGCGGAGCAGGTACGCCATGTCGACGGTGATGAGGGTGTCGTCGGGCTCAGGGTCGTAGCGCCACTCCAGGTAACGCAGGCCGCGGCCTTCGCCATCGTGGCCGCCGTGCGAGGTGGACGGCGCGAAGGTCTCGCGCAGGTGGTCGGGTGTCAACAGCGCCACGCCACCCGGACGGCAGTGCTCGAAGGCGGTCGCCATGGCGGCGCGGAGATCGTCCTCGGACCTCAGGTAGGAAACCGCGTCGTGCACCAGCACGGCGTCGAAGGTACGGCCCAGCCGCAGGTCGCGCATGTCGCCAGGGAGGTGCTCGCACTGGGGATTCAGCTCCCGGCTCACGGCGAGCATCTGCGGCGAGCGATCGACCAGCGTGAGCTCGAGGGAGCCGGCGTAGTGATGCGCGTTGTTGCCGCCACCGCTGCCCAGCTCGAGCGCGCTGCGCAGTCCACCGTCGGCGGCGCCGCGCAGCAGCCGCAGGTACGCGCCGACCTCCTCGGCGTAGTCCTCCGGAGCCGAGAGCAACGGCCACCACTCGGCGAAGTCGCTGTAGAGCCGGGGCAGATCGTCCACGCCGAGCATCGTCGCACGTTCGCGGCGGTGGCTCCGCAGCCCAGGGCGCAGCTGCGGTAGGTGCCTCGGGCGGTCGCCGGTGGCGTCGCGCGGCCCTAGGCGCCAGAGCCGTCCCCCCAGGCGGCCTCGAAGATGCGTGTGCGTGCTCTCACGTCGATGTCGATCAGGCCGCTGCCGCCCCGCTCTGGGAGCTCGACTTCGGGCACGAGCGCCAGCAGCGCCTCGAGCGAACCGACCGCCTCGCGCACCTGTTCGCCAACATCGAGGCGTGCCAAGAACGCGGCGAACGCATCGGGCAGCGCGCCGGCGCCGACGCCCGGGCCCAGCAGCACGGCGGCGAGGGCCCCGAGCCGGCCGTCGTCGCCGGCCAGCATCAGCTGCACGACGGGCGCCATCGTGAAGGCGCACGCAATGCCGTGCGTGACTCCGTACCGGTCCGTGAGCGGATAGGAGAGGGCGTGACAGACAACCGTGCGGGTCTGCGCCAGTGCCGCTCCGGCGAGCAGGCTGGCCTCCGCCATGGCGTCGCGAGCGACGCGATCGCCCGGGTCGCGTTGCAGCTCCGGCAGCGCCCGCCAGGCGAGCGCCAGCGCGCGCATGGCGAGCGGCAGCGTGAGCGCGTTGGCGTTGCGGTTCCAGAGCGACTCCGCCGCTTGGTTGAAGGCGTCGAGTCCGGTGGCGAGGGTCTGGTGTGGTGAGAGCGTGTCGGTGAGCTCGGCATCGACGATGGCGTGAGCCGGGTAGAGGCGCGGATGCGCGAGCGTCACCTTGGCTGGTCCGTCGCCGCCACCTGGCCCGCCGCCGGGCGTTCGGTGCCACACCACCGCCATCGGCGTCGCCTCGCTGCCGCTACCGGCAGTCGTGGGGAGCGCCACGATCGGCATCAGCTCCCGCTCGTCGAGCACCGCGGGGGAGCGCGCGATTGCGCAGAGCCCAGCTCCGCCCGCCGCGACCCCGGCCGCGATGGCCTTGGCGGCGTCGATGACGCTGCCGCCGCCGATGGCGACGATGGTTTCGTCGTGCCACCTGTCGGTGCGGAGCTCTGCAACCAGCTCGTCGAGCGACGCGATGGTGGGGTTGGCTTCGATGCGGTCGAGCCACACCGTGTCGTGCTCGCCGAGCGCGCGGCCGAGAGCGGGATCGGCCTCCACTCGGCGTCGTCCCCCACGGGACGTGAGGACGAGGCAGCGTCGAGCAGCCAGCACCTCCGGGAGGGCGGCGCGGCTGCCACGGCCGAAGCGCACCCGGGTCGGAAAGTGGAACGAGCCGGCCAGCGTCGGCGCGAGTGCGTTCTGCGTCGTGTTGGTCGCCGTGTCATAGGCCATGGTGCGCTCACTGTAGCGCCTCGGGAGGAGGCGCTCGGGCGCCGGGCCAGGAGCCGCCTGCGGCCGGCGCGTGTTCGAGCCGAGATCGGCGCGGTGCCGCCCGACGTCGAGAGCGAGCGTTGGGCCGTAGTGAGCGCCTGCGCATCGCGCGCGTCCGGGCCGGCGGGGCTCGAGACCCCTCCCGGCCCGCAGACTCATTTCGCTGACGACGCACTTCCCAGCGCTGCCCGACGGCGCCGAAGACGTGCAAGACGCGCGACGAGCCCACCATCGCCAGGTCCGCTACCATGCTCCTGTAGCTACGGTGCGAAGCCGTGCTCAGGAGGGGGTTGGATATCGCCGACAACGCCGACGCCACCGCCAAGGGCGCGCCGCCGTCCTTCACCGGCCGCGTGCTCAGGGTGCTCGCGCTGACGACCCTGTTCGTCGCCGGGGCCTTGCTGCTGTGGAACGCGGCCGACATCGTCCTGTTGGCCTTCATCGGCTTCCTGCTCGCGGTCGCCTTGGCCACTCCTGCATCCGCCATCGCCAAGCGCACCCGTATGCCGCGTTGGTTGGCGCTGATGCTGGTCACGCTCGCGATCCTCGCGTTGCTCATCGGCGGCGCCTGGTTCGCCGGCGACCAGATCGTGCAGCAGATCGCCGGCCTGATCGAGGACCTGCCCGCGATCGCCGAGCGCTTGCGAGACATGCTCGAGCGCATGCCGGGCGGCGACTGGCTGCGCGAACAACTGCAGGACGTCGAGCCGATGGCTCTGACGGACCTCGAGTTGGGACTCGTCGGCCAGGTGACCGGGTCATTGGCGGCGCTGTTCGAGGTGCTCGTGCGGATCACCTTCGTGGTGTTCTTCGCGCTGTTCCTCGCCACTGCGCCGCAGCGCTATCGCGACGGCCTGGTACGCCTCTCGCCGCCGGAGTCGCAGGCACGGGCCACAGAGGTCTACGACCAGATCGCGGTGACGATGCAGGGTTGGATCGTCGGGCAGCTGGCGTCGATGCTGCTCGTCGGCATCCTCGCGACGGTCGGCCTGCTGGTCATCGGCGTGCCGTACGCGCTGCTGCTCGGCCTGTTGGCCGGGCTCGCCGAGTTGATCCCCATCTTCGGACCGATCTTCGCCTACATCCCGGCCGCCATCGTCGCGCTGCTCGTGGGGCCGCAGCAGCTGCTGTGGGTCACCATCCTCTACTTGGTCATCCAGCAGCTCGAGGGGAACCTCATCCAGCCGATGGTCCAGCGGCATGCGGTCGACCTGCCGCGGCCGCTGACGATCGTCGCCATCCTGCTCGGGGCGAGCGTGTTCGGGGTGCTGGGGATGTTCGTGGCCACGCCGCTGATGGCGATCGCGCTGGTGTTGGTGAAGATGCTCTACCTCCACGACACGCTGGGGCAGAAGGTCGAGCTACCTGGCGGCAAGAAGGAGTCACCACCGAGCGGCTCGAGACCGAAGAGGCCGACGGTAGGGTAGCGACTCAGGTGCTGCCGCCGGCGAAGCCCGCCCGCACGTAGCGGTGCACCAGCAGCGTGACGATGACGACGGGTGCGAGCACGACCACGCTCGACGCCGACAGGAGCCCCCAGCGCACCGGATCCTCCATGCCGCCCAGGAACCGCGTCAGCACGACCGGCAGCGTCTGCGCGGCGCGCCCGGAGAGCACCAGGGCGAGCAGGTACTCGTTCCAGGTGAAGATGAACGACAGGATCGTCACGCACGCTACGCCGGCGGCGGTCGAGGGTAGCACCACCAGCGCGAAGCTCTGGAAGCGGTTGGCGCCATCGACCGCTGCGGCGTCGTCGATGTCGGTGGGTACGTCGTCGAAGAACGACTTCATCAGCCAGATCACCAGCGGCAGGTTGATGAGGATGTACACGACGATCAGGGTGCCATGCGTGCCGACGAGCCGCGCCCTCGCCAGGATGACGAACAGCGGCACCGCGAACACGATGTACGGCACGAAGCGGATCGAGAGCACGAACAGCAGCAGCGGCCGCTCCGCCGGTACCCTCAGGCGCGAGAAGCCGTACGCTGCCGGCACGCCCAGGGCGACCGACAGCGCGACGGCCGCGAGCGTGATGATCACGCTGTTCCTGAAGAAGGCCGCGAAGCCGGCGTCGAGCACGCGGTGGTAGTTCTCGAGCGTTGGGGTGAACAGCAGCCGCGGCGGCAGCTGCGAGACGTCCGCGGCCGTCTTGAACGAGGCCAGCACCACCCACAGCAGCGGCAGGATGGCAATGAAGACCGCGAGCGCGATCACCAGCAGCCGCGCCGCCTCGGCCAGGCGCCGTCCCCTCCGAGCGCTCATGTCGACCCCGTGCGCCGGTACAGATCGCGCAACCCGACCAGCATGATCGCCAGGCAGGCCGCTCCGACCAAGAGCATCAGCACCACGCCGCCGGCATTGCCGTACCCGAGGTGGAAGCCGCGGAGGGCGGAGTTGTAGACCCAGAGCGTGAGCACCTCGGTATCGCGGGCCGGACCTCCGCCGGTCATCACGTGGATGATCTCGAACATCCGGGCGTCGATGGTGATGCGGAAGATCACCGTGAACACGATCGTGGCGCGCAGCATCGGCAAGATCACGAAGCGGACCCGCCGCCAGTAGTTCGCGCCGTCGATCTTGGCGGCGTCGATGACGTCGCCCGGCAGGCCCTCGAGCGCGGCGTCCATCACCAGGTACACGAACGGCGTCATGAACCAGATGTTGACGACCAGTACAGTGATGAGCGCATAGGGGGAGCTCGCGACCCAGGCCGGCCCGCGGATCCCGGCGAACCCGAGCACCCAGTTGATCAGCCCCACGTCGGCCTCGAAGAAGAAGGTCTTCCACACCAGCGTCGACACCACCGGCGTCATGATCATCGGCACGGTCAACAGCGCTCGCACCATCCCCTTGCCCGGGAAGGGCGCCCTGGTGAGCAGCGCCAGCAGCGTGCCGAACACCAACGTGGCAGTGACGCTGACGGTGGTATAGACCCCGGTGACGAGCACCGCATTCAGGAAGCGTGGATCGCCGGCGAGCCGGAGGTAGTTTCCCAAACCCACGAACGCTCTCGCGTCGGGACGATGGAAGTGCCACTCGAAGAGGCTGCTGAAGATCGCCCACAGCGTGGGGATGACCGCGACCAAGGCGAGAGCGACCAGCGCGGGACCGATGAACAGCCCCGTATCGCGCCAGTCGAGTCTTCGAGGCGCCTCGCGCTGCAGGTGTTCAGGTGAAGGGTTGGAGGGAGCGCGGCGTGTCACCCGAGGACCTCACGAGGGCGTCGTCGCGGGGCGGCAGCCGTGCCGCCGCCCCGCCCAGGGATCGTCAACGGATGGCCTGCAGGAGCGCCTCCACGCGCTCGTGAGCCGAGCGAGCCGCCTCCTCGGGGGTCAGCCGCCCCAGCGCGACGTTGTGCCAGGTCTCGGCCATGACCTCGAAGATCTCGTGCGAGTTCGGCACGGTCGGGCGCTGCTTGGCGGTGGTGGCCAGCAGGTAGTTCGCCACCGGGAAGAAGTCCGCCGCCCAGGGCCACGCCTCGGTGACCTCGGGAGCGTCGTACACCGCCCTGAGCGTGGCGGCGCCGCCGTTTAGGTACCACTCCAGGGCGCGCTCCTCGTTGGCGAACAACCACGACAGGAAGGTGAAGGCCGCGTCGGGGTTGGCGGAGTCCGCAGTGATCGCCAAGCCGCCTCCGCCCAGCACCGTGTAACCGTGGTCGAGTCCGCTCCCCTCGGCGTAGGGCGGCGGCGCGTAGCCTACCGAGCCGGCCACGTCGGGACAGACCTCGGGGTTGTTGGCGTCGAGCCCGATGTGGAACCAGCCGGCCGTCATGGCGAGGCGCCCATCGCACAGCATCGGGATGTGATCGCCGTAGTCCCACGCCAGGGCTCCCGCGGGCTGCGACGCCTGCAACTGCTGTGCGAAGGCGAAGGCCGCGACGACGCTGTCGTCATCGAGCGTGGCGTTGAAGTCTGCGTCGTAATACTCGCCGCCGAAGGTCCAGATCCACGGGAGGATGTGCAGATTGCCGTAGGCGGTGCCGCCTTGCGGGTAGGCGAAGCCGTACATGCCGTCGCGGGTGAAGAACTCGGCTACGTCGAGGAACTCGTCGGTGGTCATGGGGTCGTCGACCGTCGGGATCGGCAAGGCGTAGCCGTAGCGCTCCTCGAAGGCGGCGCGCTCGTCGGGATCCTCGAAGAGGTCGGTCCGATAGAGGAAGACGCTGGTGTCAGCCAGGTACGGGTAAGCCCAGATGGCGTCCTCGGGACCGTAGCGGTTGATGTCGATGGCGGCTGCTAAGAACTCGTCGAGGTCGATGCCGTGGTCCTCGAAGTAGTCGTCGAGCGTGATCACGTAGCCGGCGTCGATCAGCGTGGCCATGAAGCCGGGCGACAGGTACACGATGTCGTAGTACCCCGTTCCGGCGGCGAACTCGAGCATCATCTTGTCGAACAGCGCGTCGAACGACAGCTGCTCCACCTCGACGCGGATGCCGGTCTCGGCCTGGAACTCGTCCAGGAACGGCAGGTACGCGTCCGAGATGCCGCGCGCGAGGTCGCCGATCGTGACGACCGCACCCTCGTGCGGGCGCTCTTGGGCGAGCGCCAGCGAGGAGCCGAGCGCGAGCGTGAGCGCCGCGGCGAGGGCGACGAACCGGGCGGAGTGGCGTAGGGAATGTCCTGGCATGTCGTTCCTCCTCGGGTGTGTGTTAGCTGCGTGGGGGTCTGGCGTCCGCTTCGTGGGCTCCTTGGCCGACGTCGCCGCTCAGCGCCTCGATGATCGCCCGGCAGTACTCGGGGAGGTCGTCGGGGCAGCGGCTGGTGATGACGTTGCCGTCGACGACCGCCGCGGCGTCGGTCACCTCGCCGCCGGCGTTGCGCAGGTCGTCGCGGATCATCTCCACGCCGGCGACCTTGCGCCCGCGGACGATGTCGGTCCCCTGGGTGGCGTCGGTCGAGATCAGCAGCTGCGGACCATGGCAGATGGCGGTCACCCACTTCTTCGCGCGGTGCATATCGGCCACGAAGCGCAGCGTGGTCTCGTCTACCCGCAAGAAGTCGGGCGCGAAGCCGCCGGGGACGACGAGCGCGTCGAAGTCGTCGGGATCGACGTCGGTGGTCTCGACGTGGCGGTAACGCAGGCCCTCAGCGAGCGCGATGAAGGGCACGGTCGAACCGAACCGGCCGGTGATCGGCTTCGTCGGATGCAGCGTACGCGCGTGGAAGTGCGCGAACGCATCCTTGGGGAGCGTTGCAACGGTGACCATCACCCCGGCCTCGGATAGGCGCAGCACCGGGTAGAGCACCTCGATGTCCTCGAACTCGTGTGCCGTGATCATCACGACCCGCTTGCCGGCGAGCACTGGCACGAAGCACCTCCTCTTTGTGGCGTTGATCGGTACGAGCCACTCGCTGACTTCACGCAGGAAGGCACCTCCAAGTCCTGGCATGCGCGTGCCCCAAGCGGGGCACGGTGGGTAGCCACCATCACGGGAGTCGAGCCAGAGATGTCATCTCACGATAGGGAGTCGGGCCAGCGACGTCAAGTGGCGCCGCTCATCGCAAGGCCGTTCTGGACAGGCCGGAGCCTACGCCGGGCTCGCAGTGGCGGTCGACCTCGCGCCGCCAGTCAGCTCCAGGGCAGCGCCGCGCGCCGGCTCCAGTACTCGTCGGGATGTTCGCCGAGCGCCCCGAGCTGCGCTTCGGCGTCGTCGTCCCACCGCACCTCGAGTGCTCGGAGGTTCGAGCGCAGCTGACCGGCCGTGACGGCGCCGCTCAGTACGACGTCGGCCCACGGCTGGGCGAGCGCGGCGGCGAGCGCGAGCGCGTCGATCGTGGCACCGACCCGGCTCGCCTGCGCCTCGAGCTGAGCGCGCCGATCGGCGAAGTCGGCCGCACTGTTCCGGGCCGTTAGGCGGCCGTTGGCGAGTGCCTCCTTGACGATCACGCCCAAGCCGGCCGCGTGGGCCTCCTCGAGGGCCGGAGCGGCCGAGCGTTCGAGCAGGTTCCAGGTCGCCTGCACGCTGTCGAAGAGCCGGCTGCCCTCGACCTCGACCTCCAGCGCCCGGAAGATCGCCTCCGCCTGCCGCGAACCGCTGGTCGTCAGCCCGATGCGCACGCCGCCCCGCTTGAGGTGGTTCAGGTCGGCGAGCAGGGGGCCGTCCTCGAACAGACTGCTCTCGACGGTCAGCGAATGCACCTGATAGAGCGCGAGGCGATCTCCGAGCCGCTCCCTCGTCTCGAGCCACTGCCGCCGGAGGACCGCGAGCGAATGCTCCTTCACCTCGTGGGTCTCGGCGTCGATGCGCCAGTCGGCCGTGTAGGTGTACCCCCACTTGCTGCCGACCGTGACGTCATCGCGGTTGATGCCGCGATCCTCGAGCCAGCGCCCCAGAAACGCCTCGGCCCGCCC